>CAKXBD010000054.1:0-5326 GCA_934871445.1 uncultured bacterium
GAGCGATACGTCGCACGCCTCGCACTTCGCCACATAGCCACATTCCTTACAGATGACCGTCTGGGAATACCCGCGGCGGTTGAGAAACAAAATCGCCTGATTCCCCTCCGAAAGGCATTTGCCGAGCTCGTCTTTGAGCGCGGAGGAAAATGCGGAATTGTTCCCCCGCCTTACCTCCCTGCGCATATCCGCAATCGTGATTTCCGGAAGCGGCTTTTGATTGATTCTCTTATCCAGCCGTATAAGATTGAATTCTCCGTCCACGGCTCTCTTATAGGTATCCACCGCGGGCGTCGCGCTGCCGAGAACCAGCTTACAGCCGTTATGCTTCGCCCGAAGATACGCTACGTCGAACGTGTTATATCTCGGCGCCGTCTCGCTCGAATAGCTGGAATCGTGCTCCTCGTCCACGATGATGACGCCGAGGTTTTCCAGCGGCGAAAATACGGCGCTCCGCGCGCCAATGGCGATTTTCGCCTCCCCCGAACGCATTCTCCACCATTCGTCGAACTTCTCCCCCGCCGACAGGCCGCTGTGCATGATCGCCGCGTTCCGACCAAACCGCGCGCGGAGTTGGGACAGCATCTGCGGCGTCAGAGAAATTTCGGGAACCAGAAATATCGAGCTTTTGCCCTCTTTCAGGCACTCCGCGATCAGCGTGAGGTAAATTTCCGTCTTGCCGCTCCCCGTCACGCCGTGCAAGAGCTGAACCGTCCGTCCGTCCGACTTTATCTTCTCCACCGCCGCCCTTTGCTCCGCGGTGAGGACGTGCTCAGCGGAAGCGTTCTCCATGCCCTTATACGGGTCGCGGAGAAGCTGTTCCTTGACGATTGAGACATAGCCTTTCTTTTCGAGCGCCGATACGCCGCCCGGAAACAGGCCGTTCAAAAATCCGCATTCCGTCTTTCCGTTCTTTTCGAGGTATTCCGCCACGCCGATCTGGTTTTTCGCCGTCCTCGAAAGTTTCATCTCCGAGAGCGGGACGAGGAGAGAGGCGTAATTCTTTTTGAGCTCCCTCACCTTCCCCGCGCGCATTTCCGAGGGCAGAAACAGCCTTAAAGAGAGCGCCATGGGCACGCGGTACCGCGCCGCCAGCTTGCCCGCCAAAGCCAGACATTCCGCGTTGAGGGCGGGGCGTTCGTCGGGACAGGGAAAGGCACGTTTGAGCTTTTCCGTCGGGCAGTCGGAGGTCTCTTTCAAGCGCATGACGAAGCCGGGGACGACCTTCCCGCCGAAGGGCACCCGAACACGGCTGCCCGCCTGCGTTTCGTCCCCGCACAGATAATCGTATATCCTGTCCGTCTCGCCCGAAGCGATATCCACGATGACTTCCGCTATCATAAATTATCCCGATTTTTCGCCGTAAAAATTAGCTCAAACGCCGCGCAAGGCCCCTTTTTTCTCCGACGTCCAAAAACACGGATTGCCCCGATCGAATCGAGGCAACGCGTAAAAAAACGGCTTTTAAGGCTACGCCTTTGTCCGCTATTCCTTTTTCGTCCGTCAATCCTTGGCGATGACGACTTTGCCTTCCGCAATATCCTTGCAAGCGGCCAAAAGCTCTTTGTCCATACCCGTAAAATCGCGGATGCCGCGGCTCTTTTCCGCCTCGATGATCTGACGGGCGCGCTTGGACGCCACCACGCACAGCGCATAGCGGCTCACGGGGTCTTCCTCCGTTCCCAAATCTCGGATCAATACGTCCACAGCAGGTTCGTTTATCATAATTTCACACTCCTTTCAGTCTTATCGGTTCTTTTCTGTATCGATGATTTCTTCCAGCTTGCGTTCCGCGCCGTCCAACGCGTCGTTGACTACGATGTAATCGTATTCGCTTTTTTTGGAAAATTCGTATTCCATGCGGGCAAGCCGCCTTTCAATCTCCTCGTCCGTCTCCGAATTGCGCCCCTTTAAGCGCCTTTTCAACTCCTCCTCCGACGGCGGGACGATCATGACGAGAATACATTCGGGAAACGCCTTTTTCGCGTTCAGGGCACCCACCACGTCGATTTCCAGAATGACGGATTTCTCTTTCAGCGCCTCTCTCACGAACGATTTCGGCGTGCCGTAGAAATTGCCGAAATGCTCGTCGTATTCGAGAAAATCGCCCTTTTCTATACGGCTCAAAAATTCCTCTCTCTTCAAAAAGAAATATTCCCGTCCGTCCCGTTCGCCTTTCCGCGGCGGGCGCGTCGTGCAAGACACCGATTCGATCAAGTCCTTCCGCCGCGCCAAAAGCGCCTTCACCAGCGTGCCTTTGCCCACTCCCGAAGGCCCGGAAATTGCCATCAGAATATTTTTCATACGTGCTTCCTTCCTGCAAATGCGGATTGCGTCTTTATTCCAGGTTCTGCACCTGCTCCCGCACCTTCTCTATCTCGTTCTTCAACGCCAGACCCGTCCGAGTGATTTCGATATCGTTGCTCTTGGAACAGGTCGTGTTCGCTTCCCGATTAAATTCCTGAACCAAAAAGTCCAGCTTCCGCCCCACGATTCCTTCCTCGCAAATTGCCCTGAACTGAGAAATGTGCGAAAACAATCTCGTCAGCTCCTCGTCTATGTTGCTCTTATCCGCAAAGACGGCGACCTCCGTGAGCAACCTGCCCTCGTCCGCGTTCGCGTCTTTAAGGTATTCCCGAACCCGTTCTTCGAGCTTTCTGCGGTACTCCTCCGCCACCTTCGGCGCGCGGGCCGCGATTTCTTTCGCGAGCGCCTCTATCGAGTCCATTCTCGAAAGCATATCCGCTTTGAGCTTCTCGCCCTCCGTCCTCCGCATGCGGTTGAGATTGTCGAGCGCCTCTGAAAGCGCCTTTTTCAATGCGGAAAGGAGTTCCTCGTCCGCGGCGGCCTGTTCGTCCTGCTTCAATACGTCGGGAAAGCGGAGCACGGAGGTCAAGGTCACGTCGTCCGCCAAAGCGGGAAAAGCCTCTTTCAGCGCCGTCGCCGCCGTCACGTACGACGCGGCGAGCTGCATATCGGGTACGAGCGCCGCGGGGCGTTCCCGTTTGTCCTTATACGACACGAATACGTCCGCGTGGCCGCGGGTGAGCTTCTCCCTGACGAGCGTGCGGACGACGTCCTCATACGCGGTAAAAATCCTGGGCGCCTTCACCGATACGTCGAGATAGCGGTTATTCACCGTCTTGATTTCGCAGGTCAGTTCGATGCCACCCTCTTTGTATTCGCCTTTTCCGTAGCCCGTCATGCTCAGCATAGCCGTTTTCCCCGTCTTTTGAAGTTCTTATTATTATAACAGATTTTTTTCGAAATTTCAAGCGACAACGGCGGAATTTGCAATTTTTTGTCTCAACTTTTTTCGCCGCTTCCCAAAAGCGACGCAAATTCCGCTTCGTCTATCACCCGTATCCCGAGTTTTTGCGCCTTTTCCAGCTTGCTCCCCGCGTCCGCGCCCGCCACGACCAGCGTCGTCTTGGAAGTAACGGCGCTCTGACAGGCGCCGCCGAGCGCTTCGATGAGCTTCTGCGCTTCGCTGCGCTTATAATTCGACAGCGTGCCCGTAAGGACGACGGATTCGCCGAAAAACGGACCGCCCGTCACAGCCGCTTCTTCCTCCTTAGGTTTCACGCCCGCCGCGGCGAGCGCGTCCAGCTCTTTGAGATTCTCCTCGTCGGAAAAATAACCGAGAATGTTCTTCGCCGTGATCTCCCCGATATTTTCGAGAGAAAGCAATTCCTCCTCCGTCGCGTTTTTTAAGTTTTCCAGCGTCTTGAAGCGCTTGGAAAGGTCCTTTGCCGCTACTCTGCCCACGCCGTCGATTCCGACGGCATAAATAAAGGCGTCGAACGCGGGGGTTTTGCTCTTTTCTATCGCGCCCAGAAGATTGGAGATTTTCTTCTTCCCGAACCCCTCCAAATCCTTCAAATCTGAGGGCGTCAGGCGGTAGAGGTCGGAAAAATTCCTTACCCCCTTCTTATCGATGAGAAGATAGGCGGTGCTTTCCGAAAAGCCGTCGATGTCCATGGCGTTCTTGCCCGCAAAATGGTCGAGCTTCGCCGCTATCCTCGGACGGCAGGAACGGTTGGAGCAGAAGATATGCGCGCCCGTTTCCGTGAGCGGCGTGCCACACGCGGGGCAGACCGTCGGCTTTTCGATTTCCCGACTGTCCGCGGAGTGCTCCGTCGCGCCGAGAATTTCGGGGATGACCTCGTTGGAACGGCGAATGAGCACGCGGGAAGCGATTTTCACGTTTTTGCGCAGAATGTCCCCGTAGTTGTTCAAGGTCGCTTTGCGGATCGTCGCGCCGCCGAGCTCTACGGGTTCGAGCAGGGCGAGAGGAGTAAGTTTTCCCGTCCTTCCCACCTGCCAGATGACGTCCTCGACCTTCGTCGTCACTTCCTCCGCCTCGAACTTGAACGCCATCGCCCAGCGGGGGAATTTATCCGTATACCCCATCGCTTCCCGCACCGCGGGAGAGTTGACCTTGATCACCGCGCCGTCCGTCAGAACGTCTATCGTCTTGCGCTCCACCTCTATTTCGTCCACCGCCGCGCGCACGTCGTCTTCCGTCCTGCAAACGCGGAAATAGGGAAATACCTTGAATCCCTCTTTCACGAGAAAATCGTGTGCCTGCATTTGGGAAAGCTCCTCGCCGTCCGACATGTAGTTGATGTCGTAAAAATAGATGTCGGGCTTGCGCTCCGCCGTGATTTTCGGGTCGAGATTGCGTATCGCGCCCGCCGCCGCGTTCCGCGCGTTTTTCAACGGCTCCGACGCTCGTTCGTTATACCTTTTGAGGACGGACAGACAGATCACTGCCTCCCCGCGGACTTCCAGCGTCCCTTTATAGGAAATGCGCATGGGATAGGATTTTATCGTCAGCACCTGCGCCGTCACGTCCTCGCCCACCACGCCGTTCCCCCGCGTCGTCGCGCGGAGAAATTCGCCGTTCTCATAGGTGAGACAGACCGTGAGACCGTCGAATTTATATTCCACCGTGTATTCCGTCTCCCCGCCCGCGGCTTTGGAAACGCGGGTGAGAAACGCCGAAAGCTCCTCGTCCGTCACCGATTTGTCCAGACTGTAAAGGCGGGCGATATGCTCGTGGCGGACAAATTCCTTTATCGGCTCACCGCCCACCCGCCGCGTAGGACTGTCGGGATAGACCTCCCCGCTCTCCGCTTCCAGCTTTTTCAGCTCGTCGTACAGGGCATCGTACTCCTTGTCCGAAACGCTGGGATTATCCAAAACGTAATATTCGTACGCCCATTTATTCAGAATGTCGGTGAGTTCTCTCTGTCTGTCCATACAATGTTTTTCCTTATCCGTTCTTTACCGTCAGGGGCGCGAGCGCCGCGGAAAGCTGTTT
>CAKXBD010000054.1:5353-12498 GCA_934871445.1 uncultured bacterium
CTACACTGAAAAATGCAATGTCCAAAATCATGTTAGAGCCCGCTCCGCGCACGCCCACGATCGTCCCGTCCCCGAATTTGGGGTGGGACACCTTTACCCCCACGCGGAACGCGGAAAGGTCTTTTCCGCCTTCCTTGGGCTTGCCCGCAGAGCTTCCCACGCCGCCGTAGGTGAACGCTCCCGTCGATTTTTTTGCATAGGAGGAACCGTATGCGTTCCCGTAAGACGAACTGCCGTAAGAGCCATACGACGAGCCGTAACCGCCATACGAAGAAGAGCCGCTTCTATATGTCTGATTTCCGTAAGACGAACCGCCGTTCCAAGCGCTCTTTTTCGGCGCGGAATTCTGCCTGTCGCCATAAGAGCCATAAGAAGAACCGTAGCCGCGCCCCTGCCCCGAATACCTCCCCGCGCCGTAGGCGGAGTTGCCGTAAGCCTCGGGATCGTCGTCCGCGAAATATCCGTCGTCCGAACCGCCGTACAGAGGGCGGGGACGGGACTCTTTCGGAAGTTCCAGCTCCGAGGAGAGCTCCTTCAAAAAACGGGAACGCATGGTCGGCTCCCGCTTGCCGTAGAGATAACGGCTCTTGGAGCGGGTGAGATACAGCCGCTCGCGGGCGCGGGTGATGGCGACGTACATCAGGCGGCGTTCCTCTTCCAGCTCGTCCTCGTCGTTGTCCGCGCGGGAGGTCGGCATTACTCCGTCCTCCATGCCGCAGACGAACACGCAGCGAAATTCCAGCCCCTTCACCGAATGAATCGTCGCCAGCGTCACATAGTTGCTGTCGTCCATGTCGTCCGTATCCGAACTCAGCGTGACCTGATTGAGATAATCGGTCAACGTCGTGCCGGGATTCAAGCGGCAGTATTCGTCCACCGAATTGATAAATTCGTCGATATTCGCCCGCTTGTTGATGCTTTCGTCGCTCTCATCCGCATACGCCGCGCGCATGCCCGTATCGTCCACAATCCGACGCACCAGCTCGTTTACGGGAACGTCCTGACTGTCCACGATCCAGCCCTTTACCTGCTCCGCAAACGCCGTCAATTTTTGCTTCGTGCCCGCGGAAAAGCCCATGGAATCCGCGTCTAACAGCGCGTCGTATACGGAAAGCTCCGTTTCATAGGCATAATTTTCCAGAGCCTCCACCGTCTTTGCGCCGATTCCGCGCTTGGGGAAATTGATAATCCGCACCGCCGCTTCGCTGTCGAACGGATTATTGACTAGCCGCAAATACGCCAAAAGATCCTTAATTTCCTTGCGCTCGTAGAACTTGAAGCCGCCGAACACCTTATAGGAAATTCCGTCGGAGGTAAATTCCTGTTCGAACGACCGCGTCAAAGCGTTGAGCCGCATTAAAATGGCAAAATCGGACAGTTTATAACCCCTGTTCAAAAGTCCCGCGATAGTATGGGCTATGTAGCGGGCTTCTCCGCTCTCCTCTTCCGCCTCGAACACCTTCGGCTTTTCGCCCTCCGCGTTCTCCGTCCAAAGCGTCTTGTCCTTGCGGTTGCCGTTATTGTGAATGACCGTATTGGCGAGCTTCAAAATACTTTTCGTCGAACGGTAATTTCTTTCCAGCTTGAACGTCTTCGCCTTGGGATAGGATTTCTCGAAATGGAGAATGTTTTCGATCTTCGCGCCCCGCCAGCCATAAATGGATTGGTCGTCGTCTCCCACGGCGAAAAGGTTTCCGTGTACGGACGAAAGGAGTTTCACGATTTCAAACTGCACTTCGTTGGTGTCCTGAAACTCGTCCACGAGAATATAGCGGAATTTTCCGCCGAGATACTCCCGCGCTTCCTCGTTCTCCTTTAAGAGCCGCCTCGTTTCGTTGAGAAGGTCGTCGAAATCGAGGGAGTTATTCTCCTTCAAGTGCGCCTGATAGCGGGCATAGACCTTCGTCACCTCGTCTATATCCCGCTCCTTCGCGTTCTCCTCCGCGTATTCCTCGGGAGAAAGCCCCTGCATTTTCGCGTTGGCAATATGAAATTTAACGTTTTTCAGGAATTTTTCGTCGTCGAAATCGCACTCCTGAAAGGATTTTTTGATGATATTCGCGCGCTCCGTCTCGCTGTATATAGAAAAATTCGACATCAGTCCCGCTTCGGATGCATACATGCGCAAAATCCGCACGCACATGCTGTGAATCGTACAGACCCACATCCCCTGCGCGTCTACAATGCGCGCGATGCGTTCCTTCATCTCGTTCGCCGCTTTATTCGTGAACGTGATCGCGAGAATCGCTGCGGGCGGGACTCCCTTTTCCGCTATCAGATAGGCGATGCGGGAAGTCAGCACCCGCGTCTTGCCGCTTCCCGCGCCCGCCAACACCAGAACGGGACCCTCCGTCGCCAAAACCGGCTTTATCTGTTCTTCGTTCAAATTGTCGAGTATATCGCGTATTTCCGTCGTCTGATTCATAAAATCATTATAACACACCGCCTGCCTTTTGGCAAGCGGATTCGGGGTTTTGAGGCATTTTCCCGCCCCTCTTTTACGCTTTCTTTGCGGGAAGCTCGAACTCGCTTTCCCTGCGGAAACGCTCCAAGGCGCGCAGATATTTTTCGCTTAAAGAAAGCGTGTAACGCTGTTTCTCCTCATACGACAACGTTTCGTAATACTCGCGGTCGGTCAATCTGCCGATGGCGTCGCTCACTTCCCCTTCCGTAGTCAAAAGCGCCTTGACTTTAAGATAAAATGCGTCCTCCTTCTCCCCCGACAAGGAAGCGGAGACGCGGCTCTTGAAATATCTTCCCGCTTTGCTTTCGTTCAAACCCTGCTCTTTCGCTTTTTCCATTTGTGCGTTCAGATCTTCCATGCACTCGTTCCAGAAACCGCTCTTCATGCGGCTCTTGGCCTGACGTGCAAGGCCTCTTAAAGTGCGCTGCTGTGCCATTGTTTTGTATTTCACCTCTTCAACGTATTTTTTCTGTCTTTTTATCCTTTTTTCGCCTGTTTTCGACACGCTTCGGCATTTTTTGCAAACAAAAAAGCTCACACTCTCTCGCGTGAGCTTTCTTCTTTCGTTAGTTCTTGTTTCTCTTTCTGGCGGCTTCGGACTTCTTCTTTCTTCTCACGGAAGGCTTTTCATAAAATTCCTTCTTTCTCAGATCGCCGATGATGCCGTCGCGGGAGCACTTTCTTTTGAAACGGCGCAATGCGCTTTCCACGTTCTCGTTTTCTCCGACTTTAACCGTAGACATTCCTCTCAACCCTCCTTCGCCTCAGGCACTTTTTTGGTAGGCTTCTTCGTTTTTTAAGCTACTCTGTTATTATATCAGTCGGACAGAGTTCTGTCAAGTCTTTTACCCTGTTTTTTCAAACCTTTTTCCCCGATTTTTTCGCTCGGATTTTTTTCCGAAAAAACGGAAAGCCGCGTCTCAATAAAAGAGGAATTTTTGCTCAATCGAGCGGCTCGAAATCTTCCGCGCCGTGCTTACAGAGCGGACAAATATAATCCTCGGGAAGGTATTCCCCTTCATAGACAAAACCGCAGATTTTACATATCCAGCGCTTTACCTTTTTCTCCCCTTCCGCTTTCTTCGCCTCGGGCTTGGGTTTGATGTGCGCAAAATAATAATCGTATGTCACCGACGGCTCCGAGGAAAGCACTTTCGCTTCCGTAACCTCCGCCACGAACAGCGTATGCGTTCCGTAATCCAGCGCATCCACCACTTTCGCCGAAATCAGTGCATTGGTATGTTCGGGAACATAGTAAAGTCCGTTCGCGCTCCTCGGATATTCCTTGCCCGCAAATTTGTCCGTGTCGCGCCCGCTGCAAAAACCGAATTGCTTGAATACCTCGAACGGCGCGCTTTCCGTAAGTACGGATACGTTGAACACTCCCGTCTTTCGGATCATCTGTTCCGTATAATTGAGTTTATTGACGTATACCGTAATCCGCTTGGGCGTCTCCGTAATCATGGAGACCGTATTCACGATACAACCGTTATCCTTCTCCCCGTCCTTCGCACTCAGAACAAACAAACCGTAAGTAATTTTGAACATCGCTTCTTTTTCAATCTTGTTTTCCATAACTCTGTCTTCCTTTATTAAGATTTAATCTTGATTTTATTATACGCCGATTATAACGGTTTGTCAATAGTATACGGAAAAATAGCGGAAAAAATTTTCGCCGATGGGAATTATTCCCTATCAGCGAAAGAATATTTATAGAGAAGTTCGTCGAGATAATCCAAGGAGGCTTTAAGTTCCCCTTCCTTGCAATAATCGTCCTTATAGACTTCTATGAGCAAGGGGCCCGAAAAGCCTGCTCCGTCCAAACGTTTGAGGAGTTCGGGAAAATCGAATCGGCCCTTTCCCGGCAGACAGATTTTTCCGTTTTCACCTATATCGGAGACATGCACATGCTTCAAGCGGCCTGCCGTCTCCCGAATATACATAGGATAAGGATAAGCGGAGATGCGCGCCTGTTTAATATCCAGCACGGCGCACAGTCCCGGACAGGTTTTCAAAAGGGAACGAAAGACTCCGGGACGATTATAAATCGCCCATTCCACATTTTCGAGACAGAGACAAACGCCGTAATTTTTACAGAAAGCGGAAATTTCTTCAAGCGATTTTCCCCACGCCGCGGGCCTGTCGTTCGCGCCCGAACGCGCCGCCCGCTTGATGCGCGCTATGCCGTGAAAGGTATAATATTCCGCGCCGAGCGCCCGCGCCGTCTCCATCGCTTTCCCCAGCCACGAAAAAGCGTCTCCTTTCACGCGGGAATGATCGGAAAACAATTGCGGCTCGAACTGCGTATTCAAAACGTGCACGGAATGAACGTTCACCCTCCCTTTTCGGGAGGCGAGAAATTCCCCGAACCTCCCGTCGTATTCCGAAAAGGAAGTGAGAAACACCTCCGCCGTCCTTACGCCCATGGCGTCCAAAAGCGGAAGCGCCTCCTCGTTATTTTTCCTCGAAAACAGCGATGCCGTAGAAATTCCCGTTCTCATCATTTTACCTCTTATCGTTTATCATTCCGAGCGGGCATGGGCGCATAAGTCGTCATACAGGCGCCGGCGCACTCTCCCGTCTCGGAGATTTCCTCAAAAAATCCTTCCGCGACCACAAGCGGAGCTCTATTTTCCGCATTGAAAGCCGCCGTCGGCTCCAATTGCCCAAAGGCGACCGATGGTTCGGGGCCGTTCGGTTCGGACTCTCCCGCCGATTCCTCCATCGGCACTGTTTCTCCGGTTTTCGGGTTCCGCGTCTGTACCGCTCCGCCCGAAGTTTTCGCGGCTCGGGAATCCCCCAGCGCCGCGGCCACAGACGCCGCCGCCATAATTGCACAGCCGACGCCCAATGTCCACGTCCAACCGACCTTTCCCGCCGTCAAAGAAAACAGTACTCCCGCCAATGATTCCAAACTGAGCAAAATTGCCGTAAGAGAGGGCGAAACGCGGCTCTGAGCAAACGTCTGGACGATATACGCATAGGCCGAGCTGAGGGCTCCTAAATAGATGACCGCGGGGAGGCATACGCTCCAATTGATAAAGGCAAAATTCTGTCGTTCGACCAAAAGCGCGCCGGTCAGCCCCAAAAGCCCCATCGTCAACATCTGCACGGCATTAAAGTTAAATACATTGATGTCGTCGGCAAAGCGGTCAACTAAAATAATCTGTACCGCAAAACACCATGCACAAAGCAATGTGACCGCATCGCCGCGATTAAAATTCAAGGTCGTCCCACGAAAATCAAATAAAAAAAACATACCCACGAGAAAAAGCAACGCATTAAAGAGCGGACGCCACTGGAATTTTTTGCGCAAAACACAGTAGATGACCGGCACAAAGACGACATAGGCACCCGTCAACATACCGCTCTTTGCCGTATCGGTATACAGCAGTCCGACCGATTGAAAAACAAAGCCGCAGAAGTTGACCGTCCCGACGGCAATTCCTGCCCATAATTCCCTTTTAGCGATTTTTGTATATCCTTTCGTGCGGAAGAGGCAAAGGCGCAAAACGAACAGAATGACCGCCGCCAATAAAAAACGCCCTGCCAACATGGTGAAAACACCCATGCTTCCCGTCAACGCCTCATCCGTGGCGATGATTCCGTATCCCCAAATGAGCGTGACAGACAATAATAATCCGATACAGAGAAATTTCAGTCCCCTTCCGGTTTTATCCGTTACATTGTTTCCGATCTTCATTTTCGTGCTCCTCCTTCCCGTCTCCGGTTATTTCGATTTTTTTCGGGGAATTTTTTTCGTCGAAAAAGGTGCGCCCGTTCTCTCATGCGCACCCTTCCCCTATTTTCTCTTCGATTATATCACATTTCACTGCTCTTTGTCAAATATTTTGGAATGTCATTTTTGAAATTTTATTCTTTTTATCTATCAATTATTCTACATTTCTAAACAATATTTTTTTATATATCTCCTATAAAATAAGATATATTCATAAAACCGCATATAAATTTATGCAAAACATACGAAAAACAAAAATCCTTTCAAAAACAAGAAAATTTTTTCCGAAAGCGTTATAAGAGGATAAAAGTCGTTTATATATAATGCGAAAGGAGAAAAAAATATGGATAAAAAAGTTTCGGAATTACTCAACGCACAGATCAACAAGGAATTTTATTCCGCATATCTCTATCTCGATTTCGCAAATTATTTCGAGCGCAGAGGGCTGTCGGGTTTTGCGCACTGGTACGAGGTGCAGGCACAAGAGGAACGCGATCACGCCATGCTGTTCTATCGTTATTTGCTCAACAACGGCGAAACCGTAACGCTGGAAGCAATCGACGCGCCCAAGACGGAAGGGAAAAAGGACTTAGACGTGCTGGAAGCCGCTTTGGCGCATGAAAAATATGTCACCGCGCTCGTCAATGACATCTATGCAGCCGCCTATGCCGTCAAGGATTTTCGCGCGATGCAGTTTCTCGACTGGTTTGTAAAAGAACAGGGGGAAGAGGAAAAGAACGCCTCCGACCTCATCACAAAAATGCAATTATTCGGCTCCGATGCAAAGGGACTTTACATGCTGGATAATGAATTGAAGGCCCGCGTTTATTCCGCGCCGTCCTTAGTGCTTTAACTTAAATGAGAAAAACAGCGACGGGAAAAGTTCAATTCTCATAGGGATTAAAAGAGCGAAGATTTCTAAAAATCTTCGCTCTTTTCAGT
>CAKXBD010000055.1:0-8779 GCA_934871445.1 uncultured bacterium
ATGCGAATGACCAGCCGTCCGATTCTGAGGGGGGGGATCCCACTCCGCCTTCCGAGGGTGATGATCAAGGCTCCAACAGTACCGCAGAGCAAAATCAAGTGATCGACGGCAATACTTATTATGGCGGCTCGACGTTTGAAAACGCCTATCAGGAGGCTCAGGAAGCGCTGGAAGGAAACGGGGAAATTCCCGACGAGCTCAAAGATATTATCGAAGATTACTATAATGCAATCAAAAAATAATATAATACGATAACCGCAGCAGAGAGAGCCGCTGCAAAAATTAGAAACGAGGAAAAAAATCATGGTTACAGAAAAGGATATTGAACAGTTTTGCAAGCAGTGCAACGAAATTTTTAAGCAAGTTTCCCGCGACGTCATTGGTCAAAAGCCCGTCGTCGAAGGTACGATTATCGCGATGATCGCGGGCGGAAACGTACTTCTCGAAGGGGTTCCCGGCGTAGGAAAAACCCGACTTGTCAGGTCGCTTGGCAGAGTGTTTGATCTGCCCTTCTCCCGTATTCAGTTCACCCCCGACTTGATGCCCGCAGACGTCACCGGTACAAATATCATCGTCAAGGATGAAAACGGTAATTCTACTTTCAAATTCCAGCCGGGACCTATCTTCAATAATATCGTCCTCGCCGACGAAATCAACCGTGCGACCCCCAAGACGCAGTCCGCGCTTTTGGAGGCCATGCAGGAACATACCGTGACGGTCATGGGCGTTTCGAGAAAGCTTTCGGAGCCGTTCTTCGTCCTCGCGACGCAGAACCCGATCGAGCAGGACGGTACCTATCCTCTTCCCGAAGCACAGATGGACCGCTTTATGTTCAAACTCGTCGTTCCCAATCCCAGTCTAGAAGAACTCATGCAGATCGTCGACATGACGCAAAAGACCATGGACGAAGTCGCGGACAGTGTCTGCAACGGGGAACAGCTTCTCAGAATGCGCGAGACGGCCAATCAGATTCCCGTGGCGGAAGAAGTGATGCGTTATGCCATGATTCTCACCTCTGCTACCCATCCCGACAGCGAGTGTGCGTCCGAAGCGGCAAAAAAATATATTCGCGTGGGAGCCAGCCCTCGTGCGGGACAGGCGCTCATTTCTGCGGCGAAGGTTATGGCGCTCATTAAGGGAAGATTTAACGTCGCTTACAACGATATCGAGGAATTGGCCTATCCCGTTCTCCGTCACCGTATCAAGATGAATTTCGAGGCCATAGCGGAACGTATTTCGCCCGACGAAGCCATCAAGCAGATCATCGAAGAAGTGGACAAAAAATATAAAAACGGCAAGAAGTAATTAAAAATCCGCAAATAAATAACAGATAGCAACGAAAGCATATATGAACAGCAAGAACGGCAAAATCTGTACGGGTATAAACGGCCGCGACGGCGAAGGTGAGCTGCAAGAGAGACAAAAGCTGTTCGGACGATAAATAGCTACAAAGAAATAAGAAGTAAATTAGGCATCGGAGCGTTATCATGAAAGTTTCTTATTTGAACGATCAATTTTTCAGCCGTTTGGAGACATTGGCCCTGAATCTGAAAACAGACCTCGCGGGATATTTCGGAGGAAAGCACCTCGTCAAGACTTACGGGCAGACGGTGGAGTTTTCCGATTACAGAGAATATCAGCTGGGCGACGATATCCGCCGTATCGACTGGAATTTATACAGTCGTTTCGAAAAGTACTTTTTGAAACTGTTCACCGATGAAAGGCAGATGCAGATTCAAATTTTTTTGGACTGCTCTGCCTCGATGGGAAAAGAAAATCCACAAAAAGCCGCTTATTCCGCCGCCACGGCGGCGGCTTTGGGTTTTTTGGCCGTACATAACATGGACAAGGTTTCCCTGTATCTGATGAAAGAAAACGTAGCGGAAAATCCCTTCGGTACGATTATCGGCAAAAATTCCTTTTTCAGAGCCGTGAGCGTTCTCGACAATATGCAATTCAGTGAGGATACGGATATAGAAGCGTGCATTATGGGCTGTCCCAATATCGGTTCCAATAACGGATTGACCGTCATCGTTTCCGACTTCTTTACGGAAAGCAACTGGAAAAAAGCCGTTGACTATCTTTGTTATAAGCATAAACAGGTGTTGCTCGTTCAAGTGCTTGCACCCGAAGAGGTTGATCCCGCCTATGACGGAAGAGTAAATCTGATCGATTCCGAATCCGTCGATTTGTCGGACACCAAAAATATGAAAATAAGAATCACGCCCGCCATGCGCAAAGCCTATGCCGAGGCGTTGAGCGACTTCAAAAAGGACATTAAAACATTTTCTTCCAAACGGGGCGCCGATTATGTCTCCGTTTGCTCCGATACTCCGATTGAAAGGATGCTGTTCGGAGAGTTATTAAAAGTAGGTATCATGTCATGAAGCTGTTAACTCCCTTAGGGCTTCTCGGCTTATTGGGAATCGCGGTGTTGATTCTCATTTATGTCATTAAGCCAAACTATCAGCAAAAAACAGTTTCCAGCACTTTTGTATGGAAATTGAGTCTCAAATACAAAAAGAAGAGACTTCAAATCAATAAATTGAGGAATGTGCTGCTCATTCTCTGTCAGGTTTTGGTCTTGACGGCTTGTGCACTCATTTTGACGGAACCCAATCGGGTGGTAAAAGCGGAAACAGACCCATCGGAGGTCATTGCGATTATTGATTCTTCCGCGAGTATGAGGACTCAAAAAGACGGGGAAAGCCGTTTTGAAAGGGCCGTGAAAAAGTCGTTGAGTCTTTCCGAAGAAGTATTTTCCAATGGCGGATTATTTTCCGTCATCTTGGCTGATGAAAATCCCTCTTTTTTGTTGAATCGGATTTCCGCCGCCGACGAGAACAAAGTTTCCGCCGCTTTAGAGGCGCTTTTGGAAGAGGACGCCTGTACTTACGGAGCGTCGAACATGGATGCGGCGATAAAGCTCAGTGAAAATATTTTGAATGAAAATCCCAAAGCGCAAATTTACCTTTATACGGATACGACGTATTCTTATGTTCCGTCTACGGTCAATCTGGTGAGTGTGAGCGAAACGGGAGAATGGAATGTCGGAATCTTGAACGCCCGAGCGGAAATGGAGGACAACTATTACGCTTTTTATGTGGATCTCGCCTGCTATGGGCAGGATATAGACGTGAAATTGACTGTGAGCGTCAGCGGACCGAATACATCGAGCAGTACGGAAAACGTCAAACCGACTGAATTTGAAGCGATCGTAAAATGTTCAAAGGATAAGACCAAGACGGTGGTTTTCAAAAACGAAAGCGAAGTCGGCAAAGATACGGAGGACACCGTCTATATCCCCATTCCCGATAAGAATAGAATTTATTCCTATCAATCCGTTCACATTTACGTCTCCGATTCCGAGACGGCGACGGGTTCATTGGGCGATTCCTTTTCGGAGGACAATACTTTCGAAATTTACGGCGGGCAAAAGGAGGTTTTGAAGATTCAGTACGCGAGTTCGCTTCCCAATCCCTTCTTTTCCGGTATTCTGTTGGTTTTGCAGGATAATTTCAGCGACCGCTGGAATATCCAGATAACCGAAATTCACGAAGGTCAGCAGCCCGCTCTGAAAGGATACGATCTCTATATTTTTGAGCATACCATGCCGGCGGAAATGCCGACGGACGGAATTGTATTCTTGGCCGATCCCAATAGGGCTCCCGTCGGTGCGGGTTTTTCTTTGGGCGGAATATACAATTGTCAGGGCAGTGTCCCTTTGGTTCAGGAAAATTATCACGATTTAATTAAATATATCGATGCGTCGTCGCTTACACTTTCTTATTTCACTACGCTTTCCAGCTATGATGCTTCCTATAAGACTTTGCTCACGTGCAAGGGGGAGCCCGTTTTGCTTTTGAAGGACGAGAAAGAAGCGAAGGTTATAGTCTCTCTGTTCAGTGTACATAACAGCAATACGCCGATCGAATATGCATTTCCTGCGCTTATGTATAACTTATTTGAATATTTTCTGCCGGTCACGGTGAAGGGAAACGCTTTTGAAGTCAACGAAAGCGTCTCTTTGAATGCACGGGGAGAAACGCTCGTGGTTTCGGGCTATGACGGTCAAGAACAGTTAG
Organism: uncultured bacterium; assembly: GCA_934871445.1. Lineage (GTDB taxonomy): Bacteria > Bacillota > Clostridia > Christensenellales > Borkfalkiaceae > Scatosoma. The sequence continues at coordinate 4,086 of CAKXBD010000055.1, forward strand.
AGTTCGATACTTTCCCCGCAACGTTGAAGGTCAGTATTCCCGGAACGTATATCTTGACGCAGGTGACGGATTTCGGGAAAAGTTTATCGGAAAAAATTTACGTCAGAGTACCCAAAACAGAAAGCAATATTTGGAATGTGGCGGACAGTTTGCCGGAGCCGAACCGGAGAGAGACGGGAGAGGATTCCTACAAAAACCTCATCGTGTATTTCGCAGGGGCTTTGGTGGCGCTTCTCTTTATCGAGTGGCTGCTTCAATCCCGTGAAAGCATGTAAAGGAGGCTGAAAGAACAATGCAGAATTTTAAATTTGTTTTTGACCAACCTCTTTGGTATCTGCTTTTGATTCCTGCGCTCGCTTTGACGGTCATTCCCTATTTCATGCTGTCCAAAAAGTACAGGAGAACGAGAAATCGCATCGTATCGATGATACTTCATACCTTTATCATGGTCTTTGCGGTCTCCGTGCTCGCGGGAATCATGTTCACCTATACGGTTCCAAACAAAGACAACGAAATTATCCTTTTGGTCGATGTCTCTAATTCGGAAGAAAGTGCAGAGGAAAATCGAAACGAGTTTATCAAAACGGTTTTGAACGACAGTCGGTATGACGGATATACGGTCGGCGTCGTAACTTTCGGTTTCGACCAGCGATATGCCGTACAATTAACCGACGATATCGATGGAATCTACGATAATTATATCGCTGCGCCTTCTCCCGATATCAGTGCGACCAATGTCGCTGCCGCCTTGACCTATACGAAAGGTCTGTTCAAGCATCCGGAATCGGCAAAAATAGTCCTGATTACCGACGGCAAGGAAACGGACGAAAGAGCTGAGGACGTCATTTCTTCCGTTCTCGCACAGGGGATTAAAGTCGATACCGCGTATATTTCCTCCGAAGCCCAAGGAGACATTGTACAAGTGAGCGGCATGGAGTTACCCGATTATCACGTAAACATCAATGAGGAGTGCTCCATAGAGGTAACGATTCAGAGCAAGCAGTCTCAGACAAAGGCGACAATTCAGTTGTCCGATAACGGTGAAATCAATTCCGAAGAGGACACGCAAACGGTGGATCTCATCAAAGGAACGCAAACGATATCGTTCAAGCATACCTTCTTGACGGACGGGCTGCACAGATTGAATTTGAAAATCAGTGTCGACGAAGAAGAGGAATTTCAGGAAAATAATGAATATTATTCCTATTTTAACCTCGAAATCTTCAATGAGATTTTGATTTTAGAAAGGGCGGACGGAGAGTCGGCCGCTCTTCAAAAAATGCTTACAGAAAATAAGTCCTATAACGTGGACGTTAAGAAAATCAGCTCCGCAAAGGCGGAGGAATTGACGCTCAATGCTCTCCGCGAATACGATCAAATCATTTTGAACAATATCGCCAATGCCGATATGCCCGAAGGGTTCGACGAAGCTCTGTATTCTTATGTCTACGATTACGGCGGAGGTTTGTTCACCGTAGGCGGAAACAAAATTAATTCCGCCGGGGAGACGGTGGCAAACGCCTATAACCGTGAGGATATGTACGGAACTTTGTACCAGCAGATGCTTCCCGTACAGGCGATCAATTATACCCCGCCCGTGGGAGTGATTGTCATCATCGACCTTTCCGGTTCCATGGCGGGAGATCCGCTCGAATACGCAAAGGCGGGGGCTTCTACCTGCGTTACGGGGCTTTCCGAAAGAGATTACTTCGGCGTCATGACTTTGGGTAAAACTCACACTACCGTTTTGCCTTTGACGCGCCGCACGGAAGAAGCTAAAATTCGCGCGGCGATCGACAGCATCGAAGGGGCGGAGGGCGAAACCAATTTTAATCCGGCCATAGACAGCGCGGGACAGCAGCTCAAAGCCTTGACCGCAGTAGATAAGAAGCATATTATTATCGTGACGGACGGAAATCCGACCGATTCGGGATACAAGGAAACGATTGAGAACAACTATAAAAACAGCGGCATTACCTTATCAATCGTAGGCGTCGATATGACCGAAGGCACAGACAAAGCGAAGAAGATGAAGGAGTTGTCGGATATCGGACACGGAAGATTCCTTCCCACGACGAATCCCGCAGAGATTACCCGTTTGATGAGGGAAGATTTGGCTGCGCCCGAAATTACGGAAGTGATTCCCGAAAAGTTTAATCCGACAATTGCCAAGCCGTCTTCTCCCGTCGTAAAGGGGATCGAGGTCGGGGAAGGCGTCGAAGGTCTGAACAAAATGACCGTAACCCTCGACGGATTCTACGGAACAAGAGCGAGGAATGACGCGGAATTGATTTTGGTCGGAGATTACAACGTTCCCGTCTACGCACAATGGAAGTTCGGAAAGGGAATGGTCGGCAGCTTTATGTGCGATCTGAACGGTACATGGTCTTCCGATTTTATGGAAGACAAAAACGGAAAACAGTTTATTTACAATGTCGTCAATAATCTGATGCCGACACAGAGTATTCGCCCGAACGATTTTGAAGACGGAAAGGTTACTTTGACCGAAGAGAATTATATCAACTATCTCAGCATCACGGAAAAGCCCGACGAGGGCGGCAGTATCAACGGACAGATCATTCGCATTCTCTCCGACGGAAGGGAAGAGGTCATCGCTTCCCTGACGGAAAATTCCGAGGAAAATTCTATCGGCTATGTCACGTCCTGCCTGAGTGCAAGCAACAATTACAGCAGATGCACGTTTGTCATCAAGCAAAGCGGAATCTATAAGATAGTCGTCAATAAATGTGATGCCGATGGAAACGTCGTCTCTACAACAACGCTTTATAAACGGTTATCCTACTCGAAAGAGTATGATACTTTCTTAGAGGAAAGCTCGGCAGAGCTTGAAGCTCAGCTCGAACAGTTAGCGGGAAAGGGCGGCGGTTCTAAAATTGAAAATCTGGACGATCCCATCGAAATTTTCGCTGACTTTGAGACCGACTTCCCCAAAGAGTTCGATCCTAAACCGGCTTTGATTATTGCGGCTATCGTTTTGTTCCTGTGCGATATTGCTGCTAGAAAGTTCAAGTTCAAATGGATTCACGAGCTTATTCGCGAACACAAAAATAAGAAATCGTCTAAATAAATTCGGAAAAAGCCGTGCGGACTTTATTTCTGCACGGCGCGTTTCCCTTAAAAGGTTTTAGACGCTTATCCCCCCTTCAAGGAGAATATTATGAAAAAGCCCAAAATCGTCGTTGCATTGGTCTTAATGATATGCTTCCTGCTTTCGGTCTTTGTCTCCTGCGGTACAAGTACCCTTCCGGTTCCTACGGGTATCGACGTGGACAGCGTCGATTATACGATGACTTGGGAGGCCGTCCCTCAGGCGCGCCGTTATGCAGTGGATATCAAGGATGTCGACGACGGAGAATACAGCAAAAATACGACGTCAAGGGAAGAAAAGTTTTCACTCTCTGAACTCGGAGAGGGAGATTATGAAATCAGAATAAAGGCGCTCGGAGACGGTAAGGTTTATCAGGATTCCGAATGGTCTGATGTTTACTATTTTCACAAGGAAAAAGAGAGCGGCTGTATTTATACGCTCATCGACAACAATACGGCTTATCAACTCACAAAGGCCGGAACGGCTACCGGAGATCTCGTCATCGAGGACGTCTACCGCGGAAAGCCTGTGACAAAAATCGCAGACGCTGCTTTCAGAGGAATCACGGATATTACGAGCGTCGTCGTGGGGAAAAATGTGACCTCTATCGGCGCCAATGCTTTCTTTAACTGCGAGTGGCTCACCTCCGTAACGTTGCCTGATTCGCTGACTTATATCGGTTCCGCGGCGTTCCAAAATTGCAGACGACTCACAAAAATCGATATTCCTTCGGGCGTATCCGTCATAGAAGAATCGACCTTCGCTTATTGTACGGGGCTCGAAGAGATCAATTTGAACAACGTTCGGGAATTGGGGCAAAGAGCCTTCACGAATTGTTCTACCCTCAAAGAAATCGTTATTCCCGATTCGGTCGTAACCATCGGTTCGGAAGCCTTTTCCGTCGCCAGCGCCTTGGAGTCCGTCACCTTGGGCAAAGGCGTGGAGACGATCGGAAACAGTGCCTTTTATCAATGCCTCGCTCTGAAAAACATCATATTCGCAGATGAAGGAAATTTGACGAAAATAGATGATGCGGCGTTTTCCTACACCGCACTTTCCGAAATATCCCTTCCGGAAGGATTGACCGATATAGGCAACAATGCTTTCCTCAATTGCGAAGATTTGGCGGAAGTGTCCATTCCCGACAGCGTGATGTACGTAGGCGCGTATGCCTTCAAGGGGACGAAAATTTATTCGTTGCAGGCTTCGGACACCTATATTTATGCCGATGATTGGCTCGTAGGCGTTAACGAAGGAGAAAAAGCGTCGATTGAAAAGATTACCGAGGAATCCTTGAAGGACGGCGTGACGGGAATTGCGGATTGGGCGCTCGCCGGTCTTGAAAATCTTCTGACGGTGGATATTCCTTCGACGGTCAAAGCGATCGGAAGTTATTCCTTTGCTCAGTCTCCGAAATTGTGGCGGGTAATTGTTCCCGAAAACAGTGCCGAAATTATCGATGACGGAGCCTTTTACGGGTGTGGAGTTTTGATGCAGGTTTCCTTGGGTGAGGGCTTGAAAAAGATCGGAAGTAAGGCTTTCTACCAATGTGTAACTTTGAAAAATAACGAGGTCGTTTCTCTGA
>CAKXBD010000055.1:8789-12346 GCA_934871445.1 uncultured bacterium
GGACGGGATTATGGGATTTGCCCGACGATTCGGGGATCGTATATGCCGGAAATTGGGTAGTGGGCTTTAACGGCAGCAATCTCGGCTCTGTTGCTTTGAAGAAAGAAACAGTCGGTATTGCCGATTATGCCTTTTATCAGTGTACGACCTTGGAAACGATTTCCGGCCTTGCCAATGCAAAATATATCGGCCGCGGTGCGTTTTACGGCTGTACGGCTTTGGCCACCGCAACGCTCAACCGAAATTTGAAAACGATAGAAGACTATACGTTCTACAAATGTTCTTCTCTGTTCAGTATCGGCATGCCGGCGACCTTGAAAACAATCGGACGCTCTGCTTTTTATGCCTGCAACAACTTAAATGAACTCGATCTGTCGGGCTCTATGGTCGAAAGTATCGGCGAATATGCCTTCTTTAAGAATCTTAACTTAAAAAAGGTGGATTTGGGCGAAAGTTTGACGGAGATCGGGAAGTGTGCGTTCTATGGAAATTCCTCTTTGACGGAGTTGACAATCCCCGATTCGGTGACGACGATCGGCTATCGCGCTTACAGCATGTGCAGCGCTTTGAAGCAGGTTCGGATCGGCGCAAATGTCGCGGAGATAGGTGAATATGCGTTCAGCTCCTGCACGGCTCTGGAAAATATCGTCATTCCCGGTTCCGTTAAATCCATAGGAGATTACGCGTTCCTGAATTGTACGGCCGTTACAGAGCTCACATTGGAAAACGGCGTGGAAAATATCGGAAATTATTCCTTCTGCGGATTGGAAAAACTCTCTAATCTTGTAATTCCTCAAAGCGTAAAGAATATCGGGGAAGCGGCGTTCCGCGGCTGTTATAATCTCACGTCGGTAGTGATTCCCGAAAGCGTGAATCAGATCGGAGTCCATGCCTTCTATGCCTGTTACAAAATGACTGTGTTTACGGACGCAGACGGGCTTCCCGAAGGTTGGAACAAACGCTGGAATTCCTCCTTCTGCTCCGTCGTTTGGGGCTGTGAACTGTCGGAGGATCAATCCTATGTGGTTTCCATGACCATGGACGCCGAAACGCTCGAAAATGCCGAGGCGATCGGCGGAATCAGGGGCCCTGCCCGCAGTGGATACACGTTCTCCGGTTGGGCAATCTCGGAGGGCGGCTCGGTCGTCTATAAGGCCGAAGATCTTGCGTCCGTTCCCATGGGAACCGTCTTATATGCCGTATGGGCTGCAATCTGAATAGGGCGCTATATAGAAAACGGAAAATGGTAGAGCTACCATAAAATCATACGGTTGAGGAGCAATATACTTTTTGTCCGATAAAATACATATTTATTATGTGCAATTCGGTATTGTGATTTGTTTGACACTTGGAATAGAAAAGTGCTATAATGATATAAGTATTCATATATAGTCACAGTGTTGCCTTTATTCAAAGGAGTAAGGAAGAAATGAGAAACATCAAAAAAGGCCTGTTAACGCTTCTGATGCTTTTGGTGGGTGTAACCTGCCTTTTTGCCGTTGCTTGCAAAAAGGCAAATAAGGTCGAATACATATTTGACACCAACGGCGGAAAAGAAATCGCGAATGTCTCCGTCGAAGTAGGAACGGAATACACGCTTCCCACGCCCGAAAGAGACGGATACGAGTTTGAGGGATGGTACCTCACGGAAGATTTTACCGGAGAACCGGTAGTTACGGTCGTCGCCGAAGAGGGGCAGACGTATTATGCAAAATGGGCTCAGCTTTTCGCCATAAACTTGGAATTGGACGGCGGAACGTTGGCTGAGGGAAGTACGCTCTATCTGAAAGCGGGGGCAAACGTTTACGATTTCATGCAGAGTTATACCCCGACAAAAGAGGGGCTTACTTTCGGGGCTTGGTTTTTAGGCGAAAAGGAGCTGCCCAAAAATACCAGAATGACGGAAGAGGGTATCACCCTTTCCGCAAAATATAAAGTAGCTTATACAATTGAAATTTATCAACAAAATCTCGATCTGAACGATTACGAAAAAGCTGCGGAGGATATTGTAGGGTCCGATTATGTGGGGATCGAATATACCTGCGAACAGTCGTTTACGGGATTTAAGCAGACGACGCACGAAGGAGAGGTGACTTCGAAAGTGTTGTCCGCAAATGCTTCGGAAAACATCTTTAAGCTGTATTTTGACCGCGAAAAATACAAAGTCAGTTTTAACACGAATTATCCGGGAGATTCCGAGGACGAAACATATTCTTTGGAGACTGTATACGGCAAAGCGGTAGAGCTTCCCAAAGATTATACGTTTGGAGGATATCTCCTTATCGGCTGGTCGACGAGCGCGAGCGGCAGTACGGCAGAATATAAAGTAGACGCTATTTCCGATTCTCTCTACAACAAGGACGATTCGACGACGACTTCGGACGATACGTTTATCCCCGAAAGAAATACGACCTTATACGGCGTATGGCAGCAGGGCTATACCGATATGTTTGGGGGAGACGATTATATTTATCTCCTTGACGAAACCTCGAAGGATATCTATTTATCCCGCGGAAATGTATTTTTCAAAGGTACCTATCTCGATAATAAAACATTCAGATTTCTCGATAAAAATGACGATATTATCCGAGAGGGAAAACTTTTCGACGGTGGAACGTATTGTTATTACGAAGAAGCCCGTCCGGATACGGTAGCAACTTTCTTTAAGATGGGCGAAGGCCTGAATGAAAATATCAAGCTGTATTTCGACGCCTATAACGGAATCACTTATTCCGCTAAAAACGAGGAAGGGAAAAACGAAAATTCCGAAGGCTCTTACGTTATCGACGAAAACGGATTTTATATCGCAACCTTTACTTCTGGTCAGTTGAGCGGCCAAACTTTGACGATTGCACTCAATATCGCGACAACGTCGGCAGGAACGGAAACGACTGCCTTTTTAGTCCGTAACGATGAAGAATACGATATGGGCGTGCTCGTTCGTTTCGGGGTAAGCAACGGCGAAATCATCTATTATCGGAATAATATTTATGCCATAAGATTAGACGGTTTCGGTAATGCGGCTTATAATACCGGTTCTTCTACTACGGCTTATTATTACACGACAGACGAAGAAGGGACGATTACGCTCTTCGATACAAAAACGCTTTCGGCGGTCTTGGCGCTCCGTATTGTGGAAATAGGGGACCAAAAGGGTTATATGCCTTATAGTTCCGGCCTCGATCAGACATTCGTTGACGATTCGGGCGCGACGTTGACGCTGGACGGCTTATATCAGGTGACCTATAAAAACGGAAATACAACGGCCGAAGGATTCTATACCGCGGAAAATTCTGCTTTCGGCGGCGTAATCGTAAGATTTTCGGACAAACAAGAAGATTATACCTTTATGCTTTCGGCTACCACCGAAAACGTGGACGGCGAAGACGTTACCAAATATGTGTTCGAAAAGAAACCGTCGGGATATGCCGAATATTTGTATAACCAAGGCGATAAGGTTTATAAAGCACCCTTGCTCGTCATCAACGAGTCAGAGAACGTCAAAGCGTCCCTTTATGGCGGTATTTTTGGATATAACGCCGTGACTTACGTAAAGG
>CAKXBD010000056.1:0-651 GCA_934871445.1 uncultured bacterium
GGTGGAGCCTGCTCCCGACCTTGTGAGCGTCAATGTTTCCCTGTCGTCTGTCAATGTAAAGGCAGGGGAAAAGGTAACGGCTACCGCGACTCTCAATCCCTTCAATGCGGAAGCGAACGAAATCGCCTGGTATGTCAACGGCGAAAGGGTGGAGGGAAATGAGCTCACTTATATATTCACTTCCGAAGCTCCCGGCGAATATAAGATTTATTGTGAAATCGACGGTATAAAGAGTACGGAAAAAACGATTACGGTCACCGCAGCGGAAGGAAAAGACGACGATAAGGGCTGCGGCTCGGTAGCGGGACTCGGCACCTTTGCCGCGGCGGCAGCAGTTGCATTTATTGCTCTTAGAAAGAAAAAAATCAATAATGTAGCATAACCTTTAAGCAGTCAGAAAAATTGGAGGAAGCCGCGCGCGAACGCGCGCGGCCTCGTCTTACGAGGAGTGTTATGAAAAAAATTGCCGCGGCGATAGCCGTAATTTTATGTCTGTTACAGGGAGTATCTTTTATGAGTGGCTGTAAAAAAGAAACAAACGAAGAAACGCCTTTCGACTATGCTTCCCTTTACCGCACGGAAAAAACAGAGGCTTATAAGGAAGAAGCCCGCGCTACCTCGCGCGCTCGGTATGGGTATACGAAATCGTCG
>CAKXBD010000056.1:661-12301 GCA_934871445.1 uncultured bacterium
CGCTTCGGCCGAAGGCACCTCCTATGTTTACGGCAACAACCGATTCAATGTAGAGGGCATCAACGTTAAGCAGGGCTATAATGGCTGGTATTATCTGTACGGTAATAAAAATACGTATTCGGAAATGGCGTTTAATTCGCCTACGGGCGTTTGGCAGGGCGGCGGAGCCGAAATGCAAGGGGAAGAGATGCGTCCGTCGGCTTCGGCGTCCGCTGTACGCATGTTCAAGACGGAGCGAGAAGGAAATGCCGTCGTATACGGGAATTACAAATGTGCCGATTCGTCTTCGGCTTCGGCTCATGTCGCCGTATATGCAGGCGAAAAAATGCTCTACGAAGGAGATTTACAGGCGGGAGACACCGTCGGTAAGTATTTTGAATTGTCCGTTTCTCTGAATACGGACGACGAATTATATTTCTGTGTAAACGGGGAAAACAGTTGTGTCTTATTCGATCCTGTCGTTACGTTTGAAGGGGCACAGAACGAATCGTTGTATCATCTGACGGCGCAGGGGAAGCAATATGGCGATGTCTTTCCGTATTACGACGAGGAAGAACATAAACTGTATATGGGCTTTTTATGGTCTGACAATGCAGCTATTGAAAATAATTATCACGACGCGCTCGAAATTTCGGAGAATATGCTTACATTTACAGACGTTCCCGAAGCGAATAATTACGACGTATGGCAGCATTATAAAGAAAAGTATCGCTTAAATTTTTTGTATGATGTCAATAGGTTTGTAGATAAAAGTATTTATTCCTTCGGCGTGCGCGATAATATGCTGTACTTCGACGAGGAAAATCAGCGGTATCTCATGATTGCGGGCTGTTATTACCAATTCGACGGCGCAGCTCAGACTTCCGACCTCGTAATCTATGCCTCCGACGACCCTCTCGCGTTGAGCTGGACTCGCCCGGGCAACGTAGTGGAAGCGGGGTATTCGCGCAATCTTCCCGAATGTCCGTCTCTCATGAAAATCGGAAATCGGTGGTATGCCTTCGTTTCCGTCGCCTATAATACGACGCATCAGGTCGGCCCCTTGCAATATTGGACGGGAGATGAAGGCGTCGATTGTATGGACGTGGATTGGTCGAAAAAGGAGTTCGCCTTTCTCGACGGAGAGGACTTATGCGCCGCACGTCCCACGCAGGTGGGAGATAAGGTGTATATGTGGGGCTGGATTCCCTCTACGTATGATACGATGCCTTGGGCTCCTTGGGCCGGATATCTCAATCTTCCGCGGGAGGTCGTACAGCGCGAGGACGGCTCTTTGGGCGGACGACTCGACCCGGGACTTTCCGCTCTTCTTAATTATGGCAACATTTATACTTTGGGGGAGGGAAATTATACTGTTGAGTCGGGGACTGCTTCCGATGAAAGCAGTATGTTGAAGATGAGCGGGAAAAATAATTATGTCCGTTTAGGCGGCGAGGAGTTTCATCGAACATATACGACTTTCCGTGCGGACATGAGCCAAAGCAATAAAATCTCCTATGTCATGCGGCAGGACGATAGAGAGTACCAGGTATGTATTGAACGTGAAAATGGTCAATTATATATGAAAGTGCTTTCTCCCGATGACCCGTCTCACAAAGTAAACAGTACGATTGCTCTTTCCTCCGACTCGGATATTTTCGACATAAAAATTGTCTGTGACGGTGAATTTATCGAATTTTTCGTCAATGACGATACGGCGCTCACCGCGCATACGGCAATGACGGGGACTTCGCACACGGCTTATTTGTATTCAGACGGAAAAGCGACATTTTCCGAGATAGAAATAAATAAACTCCGTCCATATGGCGACAGCTGATGGAAAATAACCTTTGCGGATTAAAAAGTCCTCAAAGCGGTAGAAGCTGCTTTGGGGACTTTTTTTCTATGAATTTATAAAAAAGGTATTTACTTTTGCTTTTGGGCGTGTTATAATAAAAGCATAAAAGAAATAGGGGCACCGATTGCGTTTCTTCAACACATACACTTTGGTGCGTTGTAAACTGCAAATAGAGATAAGGTGAGGAAAGAATATGGCTACTTTGGAACAGGAAGGGACGAAATTTAGTTTTTCGGTTTTGCCTTTGCGGCTGTTTTCCGACGGCTATTGGGCAAGGACGGAAATTTCCGTAAAGAACGAATATATACTTTACGACAATATCAGCGAAAGTATTTCTCGGGAGGAATTGGAAAATTGGATATTTTCCATGTCCCGCCTGCTTGCCGGCGCTTATGGGAGTGAATATAAGGTCTCTTTTGAAAAGGCCGGAATGACCGTCGATTTACGGCAATATACGAACCCCGGTAAAGAATTTTCCCGCGAAGAGCGTCGAGCAAGCGACTGCACGATGGCCGTTCACCTTTTGATGCGTTCTTCTGACGGAATACAATTTTGGGGCGGAGTTTATTCTTTTTTGTTTCATAGAAAAGAAATAGAGGAATTTGTTTCGGTTTTGAAAAAAGAATTTGACGAGGCCTTTTCTAAGTGTGGCCGCGGTAAAGGTCGTTATCTATTTGTCGGGGTGAGTCCTAAGGGATATAAAGGGTGTAACTATTGGTATTTAGATAAAACGGGCACGGTTGCGGCCGGAGATTATGTATGGGTTCGCATGGGACGGCATAACACCGAACAGGTCGTTTATGTCGACAGTATTCGATATTATGACGAAGATGACGCACCGTATAATCCGAAGAGAGTCAAACAGGTTTTGAGAAAGGCTACCGAAGAGGAAGCATGGAAATAAATAATTTTCCGTTGACTTTGAATAACTTGTGTGCTATAATAAATTCCCAGGAGGAACGCTTATGAAAATGATAACGGCGATTGTCAATAAAAAGGATGCTGGCTCCGTATGCGATGCACTTATGCAGGAAGGGTTCTTTTTTACTAAGATGGCTACTACGGGCGGATTTCTGAAAGCGGGTAATACGACTTTGTTGATTGGAACGGAAGACGATAAAGTAAAGACCGCGATAGAAATTATCAGGAAGAACTGTGCACAGAGAATGCAGGTCGTTCCGACAATGCCTTCGGGCGGCGGCGGGTATCCTGCTTTCAATTATTTCCCCACCGAGGTTTTAGTCGGCGGTGCGACAATTTTTGTGACAGATGTCGAGTATTACGAAAAAATGTGACAAAGATAAAAGAATATAATAGAAAAATCTCACAATGGATATTGTGAGAATTTTATTTTTCAAATAAAATTTTGAACGTTCAGATGTTTTACTTTTTATTGTGGATTGAGTATAATAAAAATCAAAAGACAATAAAGAAGAAACGGAAATGCCCATGATAAAAAAATAAAAAAAGAAGGCACTTTTATGAAAATTAAATTTTTGGGAACGGCGGCGTTTGAAGGAGTTCCTTCTCTGTTCTGTAACTGTCCGACCTGTCGTCGCGCTCGCGAAGCGGGAGGAAAAAATTTGCGCTCGCGGTTGCAGGCGCTTGTGAACGAGGATTTGCTCATCGATTTCCCGCCCGATACGGTTTGGCATTCCATACGCTTCGGATTGGATTGGCAGAAGATAAACAATTGCCTTATCACGCACAGCCATTCCGATCATTTGTATCCCGAGGACGTGGTTCAGGCGGAGCCCGGATATTCCCGCGAACATCCACCTTTGCACTTTTATTCAGGAAAGGACGGATACGAAAAATTGAATCAATATATTTCCGCTCCGTCCATGCAAGGCAGGACGACGGTTGAACTCATAGAAGGAGGACGGCGCTTTCGGGCGGGAGAATATTCGGTTTTGGCTGTTCCCGCAAACCATGACCCGTCTTCTTCTCCGTTGTTCTTTTCCGTTGCCCGAGACGGAAAGCGTCTGTTATACGCGCACGATACGGGATTATTTTCCGAAGAAGCATGGGCATTATTGCAAGAAGAAAAACATTTTGACCTCGTATCGCTGGATTGTACGGGCGGTCTCGGCGACGGGAAAAACTATCGGAATAATCATATGTGCTTAGAAACCGTGTCGGAAACAATCGGACTTCTGCGTGAGAAGGGACTTATAGACGGAGCGACTAAAATTGTAATCAATCATTTTACGCATAACGCCCCAAACAGTACCTACGACGAAATTCTCCCCGAAGCGGAAAAAGCGGGCGTTATCGTCTCTTATGACGGATTGGAATTGGAGTTCTGAACTTTATAAATCTTGTAGAATACAGGTGGAATTTATGATAAAAAATTTGAGCGAACAAACTTCTTCTTTCGGTCTTTGTCCGCCGCGTTCGTATTATATCCCTTTCGGTCGCAGACAAAGGGAAGCGGAGCGGGAACAGAGCGGGCGCTTCGTTTCTCTGAACGGGGAATGGCGCTTTCGGGCCTATGAAAAGCTCTCAGATATCGACGACGATTTTTGCTTGCAGACATTGTCTGAAAAAATAAACGTGCCTTCTTGCGTACAGTATTACGGTTACGATCATTTTCAATATACGAACGTCCGTTATCCGTTTCCTTACGATCCGCCTCGCGTTCCCGTAAAGAACCCCGCGTATCATTATAGCCGCGATTTTTCGCATGACGGCAAGGGTAAGCTGTATCTCGTCTTTGAGGGAGTAGATTCGTGTTTTTACGTATATGTCAACGGCCGCTTTGTCGGCTTTTCGCTGATTTCTCATAGGCTGAGCGAATTCGATGTCACCGATTTCGCCGTCGAGGGGAAAAACCGTCTGGACGTCGTCGTGCAGAAATGGTGCACGGGCAGTTATTTCGAAGATCAGGATAAATGGCGTTTTACGGGTATTTTCCGCGACGTCTACCTTCTTAAACGCGAAAAAGGGCATATCATAGATTATAAAATCGAGACGTCTGTTTCGGACGGAAATGCTGAAATCGTCTTTTCTCACCTTTCAGGCGGCGCTGTGGAAGTTGTTTTCGGCGGGCGGAAACAGAAAGTCGAGGCCGGAGGACAAGCGTGTTTTAAGGTGGAAAAAGCCGAGCTTTGGAGTGCGGAAAATCCCGTCTTATACGATTTGGAAATTCTTTCCGAGGGAGAAAAAATTTTTGAAAAAGTCGGTATCCGGACCATAGAAATCCGCGACAGAAAGTATCTGTTTAACGGACAGCCCATAAAATTCCGCGGCGTCAATCGCCACGATTTTCACTCCGAAAAGGGAGCGGCCGTTTCGCTCTCCGATATGGAAGAAGATTTGCGGCTCATGAAAATGCTGAATGTCAATGCGATTCGGACGTCGCACTATCCTTCCGCACCCGAATTTTATAAACTTTGCGACAAGTACGGCTTTTACGTGATTTCGGAATCGGACTTGGAAACGCACGGCACGACGTTGTTAGACGCGGCGACGGCGGGCATGAGCGGTCCGCGCGCTTTCGCCTTGCTTTCCGATGATAGCGCATACGAAAAGGCTTATGTAGAACGTCAGATTGTCAATGTGGAGACGAATAAAAACCGTCCCTGCGTGGCGTTTTGGTCGATGGGAAACGAATCGGGCTGGGGCAGCAACTTCGTCGCGGCAAGCGCGGAAATCCGCCGTCGGGACTCCCGTCCCATTCATTACGAATCGAGCATTTATGTCGAACGTCCCGCCCGCGATGAAGAATATTATTCCGATTGCGTCGACATTCAGAGCCGCATGTATCCTTCGGTGGAGTGGATGCGCGACGAATATCTGCCCGATGTACGGGAACGCCGTCCCCTCTTTTTGTGCGAATATGCCCACGCGATGGGGAACAGTCCGGGCGGGCTCAAAGAATATTGGGACCTTATGGAATCGAACGACAGCTTTATGGGCGGCTGTATCTGGGAGTGGGCAGACCACGGCGTTTCTTACCGTGGCGGCGCTTTCCGCTACGGGGGAGATTTCGGAGAACTCATTCACGACGGGAATTTCTGTATAGACGGAATCGTTACGCCCGACAGAAAGATAAAGAGCGGCACGCTGGAAATGAAAAAGGCATATCAGCCCCTTTCCTTTGCTCGGACGGAAAACGGAATTTCCGCTTTCAACAAAAATTACTTTTCCGCTTTGGCAGGGAAGCTCGTCATTTTATATAAAAATTACGGAAAAGAGGAGGGCAGGGAAGAACTGAATATCGCCGTCGGACCGCGCGAGGGAATAGAAATTCCCTGTCGTGACGCCCAGACTGTGCTTGTCAGATTTTTTGCGGGAGAGGGCGGCGGAGTCCCCGAAGGGACGGAACTCGCGTCCGAGGGCTTTTTCAAGGAGACCTTCGTTTCGCAAGAGGTGACGGGAGAGGCGGAAATTTTTAACGACGGCGGAGTTGTTTGCGTGCATACCGAAAATGCGGATTACCGCTTCAACGGCATAAGCGGAGAAATTTCGTCCGTGAAAGCGTATGGGAAGGACTTGGGCGGTATTCGGGTATGTACTTGGCGCGCTCCTACGGACAACGATTGGAGTGTAGATCGTTTTCTTCAAAATGCAGTAAATGAAGCGCGGGAAATTTCGTTTGAGGGCTCCTTCGTTACGGTGAAAGGAAATATCGTATACGGAGGAAGAACGCCGCTCGTCCGCTATACCCTGCGCTATATTTTCGGAAAAGAGGGCTTTGACGTGGAGGCGGAATATCTCGGTTCGGAATATTTCCGTTGCCTTCCCCGCTTCGGAATGGGGATGAAGCTCGGCAAAGAATTTGATGCGCTCTGTTATTGCGCCTATGGGCCGCAGGAAAGTTATTCGGATAAACATCTCGGAACCGTAAAAGATGTTTACCGTTCCAAGGTCTCCGAGGAATACAGTCACCTTTATATCAAGCCGCAGGAATCGGGCAGTCACTTCGGGGCAGATTTTGCGGAAGTGTCCGACGGGAAAATCATTGTCCGCGCGGAAGGAATGAACAGCTTTTCCGCGATTGGGTATTCGGCGGAAATTTTGACGCAAACAAAGCACGACGATGAGTTACCCGTTTCCGACGCCGTCTATTTTAACGCGGATTTTACCATGAGCGGAATCGGTTCTAATTCCTGTGGGCCTGAGCTTCCTCTTTGCTATCGGGTGCCGAAGTGCGGAACGGGCAGAATTGCTTTCCGCTTTGGGTTGAAAGGATAAGTTTTTCGCTATGAATTTGTTTATCTTCAAAAGAATCGTCCCGCCGCTCTATAAACGAGCGGCGGGACGATTTTTTCATTTATACGGTTTCTCGCAAAATCAAGTGAGGGGAAACGGTTGTCACGCCGTCGACGGTCTCTCCGTTGAACAATTTTACGAGGCTGTTGACGGCGAGTTCACAGAGTTGATCTAATCCGTTATCGATACTGCTCAATGGAGGAGTGGTGCATTGTGTAATAATGGAGTTATTGTATCCAATAATAGAAATATCCTCAGGAACGCGCATTTTTCGTTTTGCCGCCGCGTTGAGCACGCCCGCCGCGAGTACATCGTTAGAGGTAATGACGACGTCGACTTTATGGGAGGCATCTAAAAATTTCGTAAATTGTTCCGCGGCGGAATTGGGCGTCGGCTCACAGCGGAGTGTCCGTCCCGTAGGATCTAAACCACATTCTTTCATTCCCTCTAAAAATCCGGTCATTTTAAGATTTCCGCTGTATGTGTCAGCATCGTATAAAAAGAGAAAATTGCGGCGTTTTTCAGACAGCTTGTGGACACAGTCTCGCACGGCGGCAAAATCGTCGCAGTAAAAAGAATAAATATTGTCGCTTTTAATTTTTCCGTTGATAATAACTAACGGACAGTGCTTTGCCGCATTTATCAGATAAGCATTATTTCCATGTGCGTCCAAAAAGACAGAGCCGATCAGTATAATGGCATCGACCTGCTTTGTAATGAGCATTTCAATAGATTTTTGCTTTTGGATATAATCTTCGCCCGTACAACTTAAAATGATATGATGCCCGCGCTTTCGCAGGGCGGATTCCAAGAGACTGATGGCGGTCGCATAATACAAATCTTTTAAGTTATAACACACAATTCCGATTAAATTTCCGGAAGTTCGCGTAGAAAGATTTTGCGCAATGGCACTCGGGACATAATTATGGCTTCGGATTACCGAAAAAACCTTTTCTTTCGTCTTTTCGCTCACGGAAGGCGAATTGTTCAAAACGCGCGAAACGGTCGCAATCGATACGCCCGCTTCGCTGGCGATAGTGTAAATATTAATCTTCATGGTATTGCGTTTTTGAATCTTATCCATTTTTTCGTCCCTTAAAAAAATTATTTTCAACAAATTTTCGGAAAAGTATTGACAATTCAAAATAAGTGTGATAGAATTATTTCGCAAATAAATTGTAAGCGCTTACATTATATCTTTAATTTCAGTATCTTTTATTTTAACACATAAGAGAAAGAAAGTCAATGATATTTATGAAAACAAAACATGAAGAATGGCGAGGATTTTATGGCAAAAATCAATGAAAAGTATACAAACAGGACGAAGAAACCGAATAAAGTGCTGATGTTCGGAGAGGGGAATTTTCTCCGCGCATTCATTGGAAGAATTGTAAAAAACTGCAATGACGTATGCGCTTACAATGGCGGGATCGTCGCTTTGCAGGGGGTAGAACGGGGGATGGGTGAGGTTATCAACGCGCAGGGCGGATTGTATACATTGGTAGAACGCGGATATGAGAATGGCGGAGCCGTCTGCCGAGAAACGGTGATGGATTGTCTGAACGGTTGTATCAATCCGTATGAGGATTACGAAGCGTTTTTGGCGACTGCGCGGGAGGAAGAAATCCGTGTCATCATCTCTAACACGACGGAATTCGGTATTTGCTACGACCAAGCCGAAACGTCCTTGCGTCCGCACAAAAATTTTCCGGCAAAACTGACGGACTGGCTGAATGAGCGTTTCCGTGCTTTGGGAGGGCGAGGTGGAGTTTTGATTCTTCCCTGCGAACTTATCGACCATAATGCCGATCGACTTTCGGAGTACGTATTGCGTTATGCGCGGGAATGGGGATTGAGCGAAGAATTTTTCGTTTGGCTGAAAGAGAAGTGCCGGTTTTGTAATACGTTGGTAGACCGCGTGGTTTCCGGCTATCCTGCTTTGGAAGCGAAGGAAATGGAGAAAAAGTTCAGATATGAGGATTCTCTCATTGACGTATGCGAGCCATTCCTCCTTTGGGTCATCGATTCTGCGGCACCGATAGACGAATATATTCCCGTATCGAAATGCGGCTTGAATATTGTAGTCACTACAAATTTTGAATCTTACCGTACACGCAAGGTAAGAATTTTGAACGGAGCACATACCAGCAGTGTTTTAGCGGGATACCTTTGCGGCTTTGAAACAGTAGATCAACTCGTTGCCGATCCCGTATTTTTTTCCTTCATCGACGGGGAGATGAAGGAGGAGGTCATTCCTTCTTTTCAAGGAGAACATTTGCAGGAATACGCGGAGGAAGTATTTGAGCGTTTCCGCAATCCTTTTATTCATCATAGATTGACGAGTATCGTACTCAATTCGGTTTCCAAGTTTCGTGCTCGTGTCCTGAGCAGTATTTTCGATTGCGTAAAAAAGGGGATTTATCCCAGACGTCTGTTTTTCTCTTTGGCTGCGCTCCTTGTCTTTTACGAGCGCGAAGCCGACGGGGCGGTGAACGACGAGGCGATATATACCGAACGCTTTGAGAAATATTTTAACGAAGGGAAAACGATCGGCCGCAGGGAAATGCTTCGCAAAATTTTGTCGGACGAGGTGCTTTGGGGCGAGGATTTAACGAAAATTTCCGGCTTGTACGGACAGGTGGTCGCGGACGATGAAAGGATTGGAAAACTCGGCATGTATAAAGCAGTCGCCGAAGCGGCAAGGGGACAAAAATGAATGCGCTTTTATTAAATCCCGAAGACGACGTGGCCGTGGCGACCGCACGGATTCCCGCAGGGGAGACCGTCGAAGCGGGAACGAGGAAAGTTGTCGCACAAAACGATATTCCGAAATTGCATAAAATCGCTTTGCGGGACATTCCTTCGGGGGAACATGTGCGCAAATATGGCTATTCTATCGGCATTTCTCTCGGTATCCGTGCAGGTGAACACGTACATACGCATAATCTTCGTTCCGGACTACGCCGCTCGGATTGTTACGAATACTCTCCGAAAACGGTTCCCGCGGCAACATACCCGAAAAATTCCTTTGAGGGCTACCGCCGAAAGGACGGACGGGTCGGAATCCGCAATCAAATCCTCGTTCTTCCGACGGTCGGGTGTATCAATAACGTATGCGAGGAAATTGCGCGCGTTGCTCGGGAAAAGAGCGGATATAAAGAAATTTACGCTATGCCACACCCTTACGGGTGCTCTCAGCTCGGAGATGATTTACAGGCGACACAGAATATTCTTGCGGGGCTCGCTTCCAATCCGAATAATGGCGGGGTTTTGGTGGTCTCTCTCGGTTGTGAAAACAATCGTCTGGAAGATTTTCTCCGCTGTCTGCAATTTTCTGATACGGCGCGGCTTCGTACCCTGCGCACGCAGGACGAGGGCAATGAGATAGAAAAAGGAACCGCTCTTGCGTGCGAATTGGCAGAAATCTGCAAGGCGGATCAAAGGACGTCCTGCTTTTCCGACGATTTAATCGTAGGTTTGAAATGCGGAGGTTCGGACGCTTTCAGCGGAATTACCGCCAATCCCGCGGTAGGAGTATTGACGGACAGGCTTATCTGCATGGGCGGAAGTGCCGTAATGACGGAAATTCCGGAGATGTTTGGAGCAGAACAGCTATTGCTCGACCGTTGCGTTTCCAAGGAAAAATTTGACGATTTGGCGAAGCTGATTCAGGATTTCAAGCACTACTTTACCGACCACGGCGAAAGCGTCGGAGAAAATCCTTCTCCGGGCAATAAAGAAGGCGGTATTACTACGTTGGAAGAAAAATCGTTGGGCTGCGTCCTCAAAGGCGGGCACGCAGCGGTGCGCGACGTGCTTCGATACGGCTCACGCGTACGGGAACGCGGACTTACGGTGCTGGAAGCGCCGGGCAACGATGCGACCGCGCAGACGGCACTCGCCGCGGCGGGCGCACAGCTGGTTCTGTTTACGACGGGGCGGGGAACGCCGCTCGGCGGAATCGTTCCCACGCTGAAAATTTCTACGAATACGGCGCTTGCCACCGTAAAGCCGCATTGGATAGATTTTGACGCGGGGAGAGCGGAAAAAATCGGCGTGACGGCAACGGCGGAAGAACTCATGCGGCTCGTAATCGAGACCGCAAACGGAAAAACGACCGCGGCAGAAAATAACCGAAGCCGCGAAATCGCAGTATGGAAACGCGGCGTGACATTATAAATACGGGAGTTTATTTATGAGAGAATTTATCGGAAAAGATTTTTTATTATCTAACGAAACGGCGAAAAGACTTTTCGAGTGCGCGAAGGATATGCCGATTTTCGACTATCATTGTCATTTGTCGGAAAAGGTCATTGAAAAGGACGAACCGTTTTCCGATTTTTTTGAGCTGTGGCTGGGCGGAGACCATTATAAATGGCGCCTGATGCGAAATTACGGCATCGATGAAAAATACATAACGGGCGACGCGTCGCACAAAGAAAAATTTGAATGTTATGTGCGCGCTCTGGAAACGGCTTACGGAAATCCGCTTTATCATTGGTCACACATGGAACTTAAAACCTATTTCGGGATAGAGGATATCATTTGTTCAAAGAATGCGGAAAGAATATGGGCGCGGGCAAACG
>CAKXBD010000057.1 GCA_934871445.1 uncultured bacterium
GTGTAGTTATGGCAAAAAAATTTACGGTTGCGATTATCGGTTGCGGTTCGCGCGGAGCGGAGGCTTACGGGCGGCATATCGTAAAGAAGAAGGCAAAATTGAAATGATCTTACCTGGCGGGGCAATTTTGGTCGATTTCTTTCATGCCGGAGAAACAGGGGGATTATATAAAACTTGGCTGTCGGTACAATAAATCAGAAGAAAGCACGTAGATAAAATTTTTCTATGTGCTTTTTTAATGATGTCTTTTAACTCATCTCGGAAAAAAAATCCTGTTTTTTTCCGAAAGGTAAAGGATTCAATTAAATTTTTTTTGTAAGGCTTGTGCTTGCCTTTCCGACATGTTATACTTACCGCGAAATGTCAGCTCATATAACGGACATATCGGGGAGGAAGAAATATTGATTGAGTTTGAAAATAACACGTTTTATCTTTCGGGAAAAAATTATTCTTATATATTTTTCGTAAATGAGTACGGCTTTTTAGAACAGTTGTATTATGGAAAGAAATTGCCGGGAAGAGAAAATCTCGATTATGCCGCGATGCGTGAAATCAGGAGCTTTTCTCCGTATATAGGCGAAGCTCGGAACAGAAATTTCAGTCATGACCTCGTCAAAGAGGAATATCCCTCTTTCCAAAGAGGAGATTATCGCGTACCCGCTTTAATTTGTCGGTTTGGAAACGGCGCGGGAATTTACGAGCTTACCTATGAAGGTTATGAGGTAAAAAACGGAGAAATCGAGGTGGAGGGAATGCCGCATGCACGCTACGGCGGTCAAACCCTTATCATAACGCTTTCCGATAAACGCGAAAATCTGACGGTAAAGCTCAACTATGTCGTTTACGACGATAGCGATGTTTTAATCAGAAATGCCGAAATCATAAACGGAGAGCAGGGAGAGATAGAACTGAATCGAGCTTTTTCGTTCAGCGAGGATTTGACAGACGGGCGATACGAGCTTTTAAGACTGGAAGGTGCGCATTTGAGAGAACGTACGCCGGAAAGGATTCCTCTCGGACACGGTATTACCGAAATGGGATCTTATCGGGGAACCTCTTCCCATCAACTGAACCCCTTTATCGCTCTTTTAGAAAAACATACGACGGAAACGAGTGGAACGGTATATGCATTCGGCCTCATATACAGCGGTTCGTTTTCCCTAAAAACGGAAAAGGATCAGTTCGACAATGTGCGAGTTACCGGCGGAATCAGCGATGTCGGTTTTTTCTGGAAACTGAAAAGCGGTGAACGATTTGTAACGCCTCAGGCAATTCTCGTTTACTCTGCCTGTGGGTTAGGTCATATGTCGCGCGAATTGTCGGATTTCCACAGGCGACATATCATTTCTTCCGATAAGGTGTTTTCCGCACGTCCCGTCGTAATCGATAATTGGGAGGCGACGTATTAGAGGAATATCGCGAAAAACTTTTCAAAATCGTTGATGTATTTACCTCAAAGTTAGAGGGCGACGTCATCAATAACTTTTACGGATCTTCGCGATATTGGAATTTTTACGAATGGCAACCGGGATTGGAAGGGCAGATAGGCGAGGCAGAACAAAAGAGTAAAGATCTTATTTTGAATGCAGTGCTTTCTTATGCGCTGCAAAAAATAGCCCCGTGTTTTAATAGGATCGGAGAAGTAGAAAAAGCCAAGTTTTGTGAACGGTTTGCTTTAATGCTGAATGTCGGTATCAATCGTACATTTTACGATTCAAAGAAGGGATTATACAAGAGTTTTGAAGATAGAGAGCATTTCAGCGTTTTTGCAAATTCGATGGCTGTACTTTGCGGCTCGGCCGAGCCGGCGTGTGCAAGACGGATTTGCGAAAAACTCACCGAAACTTCCTCCGATTTGGTTCCCGCATCGCTGAGCATGACTTGTTTCTTTTATGACGCTCTACTGAAAGTAGATCAAGGAAAATATAGGAACTATGTTCTCGACGACATTTTAGCGAAGTATAAAATTATGTTGGACGCAGGAGCAACCACGTTTTGGGAAACTTGTTCAGGGGAAGCAGATTTCGGAGGCGCAGGCAGCCTGTGCCATGGTTGGAGCGCTATGCCCGTATATTATTTCCATTTACTTTCAGAGTATTGATAACAAGTTGCCGTTTAATACGGCAGCTTGTTATGCTTTTATCTATTGGTTATTTTGAATTTTTAAGCTTTTCATAAATTCTTTTGGAGATTTTCCGATATATTTTTTGAAAGATTTTGAATAATATATTTGCCGACAGATGTATTGGCTGATTTTTTGAATGTGTTTGCGATATAATTTTTATTATAGCCGAAATGGGCGGAAATTTTTTCGAGCGATCATTCGGTGTCTTGATAATTTAGTTCTATATATTTTCTGATTGGTGCAACTATGCTGTGTATACAAAAGTTTCGGATAGAGTTTTCATCGTATTCGTTTTTTCTTGCCATTCTGAATTATCTTAATATCATATATTTTTGCAGTCTGTCGCTTTATACCATGTTCGGAATGATCGGGAGCATGGTACTGTGTTTGACAAAAAAAATTTCCTAATGGAAAAAATGCAATATTATATGTATGACGGAGATAATCATTATCTCCGCCGGTTTATTAAAGAGATAGAACGGGGACAGCGGGAGTCGTCAAAAATCACCGACAATGCAGGGACAGAAAAAAGCTCCTTTGTGCTAATATGTGGGCTATATAACCTTGATTCTATTAAGCCGGAACTGTATTGAAAAAATTATTAAAAAGTAATTTAACCATGGTGTATTTATTTGACATAATTTATCGGGTATGTTATAATAGGTGCATCGTCGAATCGAAGTACCTCTAAAACACTTTTTGGAAGTATGAAAAATTTTATACTGTATTTAGTAATACGCGGATATATCTCGCGTAAATTTTTTCAATGCAAGTTCGCTTTGGCGAACTATATATGGAAAAGTTTTTTTGAATATAGTTCGCATATAAGAACGAATGATGGGGACGGTTGTAAGATAAGTTCGTACAGCAAAAAAAATGAAATCGGTTTTCAAGAATTGAAACGATAAATTTCTGCCGCGGTAATCAAAAGGGCACGTGCCCTTTGCGTATTTTTGAGAAAATACGCAATATTGATAAGCAAAATATTAAAAGGAGTGTTAAAATTATGAAAAAGCACGGTTTTATCTTTCTGCTCGTTTTGTGCGTCGCTTTTATGTCTTTTTTGGGCGCCTGCAAAACAGAGGATAAAAAGGAAAATTATGAAACGGTTCCTGTTTTAGAGGATGTCCGTCCGGAAGAAGAAAAAATGAACACCTTCACGGACTTGAACGGAAATGAGGTTACTTATAATATGAATACGCGCAGAATCGTCGCTCTTTCAGGTGCCGGCGATTTAGTCGCCTTCGGTATCCGCCCTCTTGCTGTGAGTGGAAGCACGACTACTTCGGGGTACGAATCCTTCTTCAAAGGGGTAGATTTGCTCGATTACAATACTCCCTTTAATGCGGAAGAAATATTGAGCTATAAACCGGAGCTCATTCTCGTCTATCAGAATATGGAGCAGGACAACATCGATAAGTTGACCAAAATCGCGCCTGTAATCCCTCTCTATCGGGAGAGTTTTGATTTTGAGGTGCGGCTCGGTTACATAGGAGAAATTTTCGGATTGGAGGAAAATGCCGAAACGCTTATTGAATACGCCGAGCATGTAAAGGAAACTCAACTTGCGAAAATCGAAGGAATGGGGATTAAAGATAAAACGGTTTCTATTTTCTATTATGCCCAAGGCGTCTCTATTCCGCCTACGGATTCTTGGTATTTCAATAAGATTATTTACGACTATCTCGGAATGAAAAGATTGCCGATAGCGGAGGAATTTTTGGAAAACGCAGATAATCCCTTTACTCCGATTAGTAACGAATCGCTGCGCAATTACGAGGGGGATATTGTGATTTACGCCGATTTGAGCGCGGCGGGACTTGAACCGGAAATTCCCGAAATTCTGCAAACCAATCCCGGCTGGAAAACGTTGACTGCTGTTCGGGAAAACAGAGTGGGCGTGATAGACGCTACTCTCTATACCGAAAAAGACGTCCTTTATTTGCAGGCACAGTACGACGGCATTATAAAAGCATTTGAAAAGGCAACGGCAAAATGAGAGAAAAATTACGCCGCAGGGAAAGAAAATTACATAACGGCACGAAATTCATTATTTGCATGTCGGTAGGCTGCGGGTTGCTGCTTCTCTTTATGATTTGCTTCATGTATTTCGGCGCGGAAAAAATTTCATTCTCCGATTTATGGAACGGATTATTTCATTTCGACGAGGAAAATTTTAATCACATCGTCGTGCGAGATATGCGGCTTCCGCGTCTGCTGGCGGATATTATGGTCGGAGTCTCCCTGTCGGTCGCGGGTGCGGTCATGCAGGGGAATACCAAAAATCCCATGGCGGATTCGGGAATCATGGGAATCAGCTCAGGCTCGATTTTTGCCGTAGTATTCATGATGATTTTTTTGCCCGATGCGAGCCGTTTGGAGCGTATCGGCTATTCCTGCCTCGGCGCCGGCATTTCGACCATGATGATTTACCTTGTCGCGTTTATAGGCAAAAAGGGGATTACTCCCGAAAGAATGGTGCTTTCGGGCATGGCGATTTCCACCCTTTTTTCCTCGATTACCTCCGGGATTGTTCTCAAAGAGGGGCTGACCTCTGAAATGCTGAAATATACGGCGGGAAGCTCCGCGAATGCAATTTGGATGGACGTATCCGTTTCCGCTCCCTTTTTTCTCGTGGGGTTTGCTCTCGCATTGATGATTTCCCGTTCTTTGACCGTAATGAATCTGGGCGACGACGTATCCAAAGGATTGGGGGCAAATACCGCTATCATCAAACTTTCCAGCACTTTGGTCGTGCTTGTCCTTTCCGCAATAGCGGTCATTATCATAGGCCCTGTCGGTTATGTGGGGTTGATGGTTCCGCATATCGTGCGCCACTTCGTCGGGACGGATTATCGTTTAGTGCTTCCTTCCTGCGCAGTATTCGGAGCGTTGTTTGTCGTGGCGGTAGACCTCATTGCCCGCGTTATGATTGCGCCTCTTGAATTTCCTGTCGGTATCCTGATCACCATGATAGGTGTACCGTTCTTTATCTTCGTGTCTCGCAGACAACGCGGAGATGCTTTCGGAGGGTGAGGACGGATATGAAAATCGGCTTAATGAAAAAGGAAAAGTCGCCTATACTCCGAGGCACCGTTATAAATATAGTCTTGGCGGGACTTTTGCTCATCGTCTTTTTTATCGGGTGTAATGTAGGGCAGTACCGCATGAGCATAGGAAAAGTATTTGAAACGCTCTTCGGCGGGGGCGATGAAAATTCTCGCCTCGCATTGTTTGAATACCGCCTTCCGAGACTTTGCCTCGCGATTCTCGTCGGCCTCGGCATGGGTATGTCGGGCGTAGTCATGCAGGATTTACTGCATAACGACCTCGCTTCGCCCGGAACGCTCGGCGTCAGCGCGGGATCGGGATTATTGGTTACGGTGTATGTAGCGCTGCTGCAAACGAATAACAGCAGCGCCATACTTTTGCCCGTCCTTGCGCTTTTGGGCGGTTTGGGCTCGGCGGGATTGATATTTTTACTCGGCACTAGCCGAAAAAAAAGACTGCAACCTACCCGCCTTATCATGACGGGCGTGGCGATGAGCAGCGCCTATGGCGCCGTCGGTACGTTTATGATGCTTTTGCTCGACGACAGCCAGCTGGAATTTTTGCAGCGCTGGCAGGCAGGAGAATTGTGGGGCGTGCGGTGGGATTATATCGTCGTATTTGCAATCTGGATACTCTTATTCGGCTTTATGACCTACCGCGGCGGCCGTACCTTGAACGTGATTAACGTGGGTTACGATATAGCCCGCGGGCTGGGTGTCAATGTGGGCAGACAATTCATATATCTTTCCTTGTGTGCAGTGGCTCTGTCCTCCGCGTCGGTCGCATTCGGCGGAAATTTTTTCTTTCTCGGTCTGATTGGTCCGCATATTGCGCGGCGGCTCGTCGGAACGGACGCGCGCGTTCTTTTGCCGGCCTCGGGCATTGTTGCGGGAATCATCGTATTGCTTGCCGATATGCTCGTACAGGGCTGGACATTTCTCGCCAATATTCCCACGGGGATCGTGATTTCTGTACTGTCCGTACCGTATTTTTTGTATCTGCTCATGAAGGCGTAAGGAGAAAGAATGGAAAACAGTATTGTTACACGCGATTTAAGTATCGGTTATGACGGAACGATTATCGTGCCTTCGCTGAACTCGGAGATTCATCGCGGAAAAATCACGTCGATTATCGGCGCGAACGGCTGCGGGAAATCTACCGTATTAAAGGCGGTGGGGCGGATTATTAAATCGGAATCGGGTTGTATCATCATCAACGATACCGATATCAAAACTCTGAAAAACAAGGAGATTGCAAAACAGATGGCAATTCTTCCGCAATCTCCTACGGCACCCGGTACGCTCACGTGCCGCGAGCTCGTCGCGTATGGACGTTTTCCCTATCAGAAGGGCTTCGGAAAACTTTCCAAAGAGGATAAGGAAATTATCGATTGGGCTTTGGAAGTGACCAATATGATCGAGTTCCGCGACAGAGAAATCGCCTGCTTATCCGGCGGGCAGAGGCAAAGGGTCTGGATTGCCATGGCGCTCGCACAGCAGACGGGGATTATTTTGCTCGACGAGCCTACAACGTATCTCGACCTCGCGCATCAATTGGAGGTGCTCGAACTTTTGAAGCATCTCAACGAGGGACAGCATACGACGATTGTCATGGTACTGCATGATTTGAATCTCGCTTCGAGGTACTCCGATTATCTGCTTGCCATGTGCGACGGAAAAATAGACCGTTACGGAGAGCCGAAGGACGTGATGACGAAAGAAATGCTCGCGCATTGTTTTCGGATAGACGGAGATATTGTGACGGACAGCAGGAGCGGTAAACCCATGTGTCTTTCTTTCGATTTGATAGATAACCGCTTCGACGTTGCTCCCGCGAAGGACGACAGAGGATAATATATGAAAAAGAGAAGGTTCGGGGCAGTTTTTATCGCGCTTGTTTTATGTTTGTCTTTCTCCTCCTGCAAGGACGGAAAAGAAGGAGGAGTCAAGGAGTGGGGCATTGAGTACGAGTCGGTTCCGCTCGATTTTTCGGGCGTACAAACGGTTTTGCTCGATTGTCCGCAGGAATTGAACAGTATGCAGGATTTGAGCGATTTTATGGATTACTGCGTATTTTACGGGAGTCAGGAGGAAATACAGTATGCAACTCTGACGGACGAATATGCGGCGGTAGTCCGCGAGGACCCCTTTTATCAATACCGTTGGGCGGGGCAGTATGGAAATCTTTCTCATAATTTTGCTATCGGTTATGCCGACGGGAGGCTCGACGAAAATATGTTTGGAATCATGGCGGGGTTCGTCCCGTATGCGTTCAAGAGCTACGAGTTGAAGGAGGATAATGTTAAGGTCGTCAATTATGAATACTATCAAGAGGTTCTGAAAGAGGAAAAAAACAGAAATTACGCGGCGGAGGATTTTGCGCTATATCGCAATAACAAAGGGTTCGTTTCCGTCGAAAACAGCGAACAGCTCTTTTATGCCGCGGCAAAAGGATATATGCCGGTTCCCGTCGAGGGGAGCTCGGCGGAAAGTATGTTGTCCCGCGCGTTGGGGATTCTCAATCGCATATTGGAGGAGGATATGAGCGAAACGGAAAAAGTCCGCCGTATCTATTCCTATCTCATTTGTGAAAATACCTACGATTACGAATCCTTTTTATATAAAGACAGCGAGCATACCGATTATACCGCTTATTTTTTGGAGGGCGTATTCGACAGCAAGAATGCCGTCTGCGACGGGTTGGCAAAAGCCATGACTCTCCTTTGCCGTTTGGAAGGCATAGAGGCCTATCATATCGGCGCGGTAAGCTCTGCGGGAGGGCACGCTTACAACTATATCAAAGCGGACGGCAGCTATTATCTTTGTTGTCCGACGAACGGTTCGTCCGTCAGCTCTTGGGAAGGCAAGCGGTTCCATTATCATACGTATTCCTATTTCCTCACCGATTTTTATACGTCGTCGCCCTCGTGGGATTTCGCATCGGGGCAGCTTCCCGAAATCGGTGAGCAGGTAAAACAAACGGAGAAATATGATTATTGGGATAATGCTTTTGTCGAAGCGGACGGCAAAAAATACGATTTATCCCCCGAAACGACGGAGGAGGCTGTCGCTATATTGGAAACGGTGGGCGAAACCGCCGAGGAGAGCGGTCTGATTATGCAGATTGAACTCAACTGTTCGTACGATATTGCCGCGGAAGCGTTTGAGGAGATAGAGGAAAAATACGACGTAATGAAGCTGAATAACGGTTCCTTTGGCGGAGAAAAATTATATGCATTCGTATTTGGCGGAGGTGCGGCATGAAAAAGATAAAGAGGTCCGCAGTACTTATTATCGCGTTTTGCTTCGCGGCGGCAGCTTTTGCGGGCTGTACGGAGAGTGGAAGCAGTGAAAGCGCCAATCACGAAAAGACCTACGAACAAATCGCAGCATCCCTGACCTTTATCGACGAAATGCCCGAAACGGATTTGCCGCGCCCCGAGCGGGAAATCGGCAGCCGCGAGGAATTTATAGATGCGCTCGACTATCTTTCTTTTTACCGCGTAAATGAGGAAGTATCCTTTGAAATCAGCGAGGAGTATGCTTCTACTTTCTATAACGCCTATCAGGAATTTAGTCTCGTATGCGAAATTTCTCAATTATCCGATTTTTATCCGATATTTTTATCCGATGAATATTATGCAAAGTATCGTATTCTGTCCGTGGATTTCCGTATCCGCGATTTTGCGGACGACGCGCCGACCGTCCTGCCCGATTCCGTCACGGTCGTTTATCCGTTCGATTATACGGCGGACTTAAACGAGCGCGGGGAAAATTTTGAGGATTTTCCGCTCGTGCGGGAAAATAAAGGGGAAGTGGCGGTCGAAAATTCCGAACAGCTTTGGTATGCCGCAAACAGGGGATATTTACCCGTACCCAAAGAAGGGAGCGTTGCGGACGAAATATTTTCCGAGGCAAAAAACGTACTTCGCCGCATTATTTCCGACGATATGACCGACCTCGAAAAATTAAAGGCTATCTATAATTATCTTTGCTGTGAGATACGCTATGACCGCGCCACGGCTAATTCCGGCGCGCAGGATCTGATAAGCGCGCAATGCTACTATCTCGAAGGTGTATTTCTCAATCGGCTCGCCGTCTGTGACGGAAAAGCAAAGGCTTATTGCCTCCTTGCGGCGATGGAGGGTATTCCTGTCCTGAGGGCGACCGCCGAACGCGAGGATTTCAGCGGTCATGCCTATAACTATGTGCAGCTCGAAGAAAAATGGTATTTGTCCTGTACGACTTTCGGCTCGAACGAGTTGAATTTCGGCAGCGAGGAACAGCCCGATATTATGCTCGTTTCCTCTTATAATATGTTTCTCACCACTTACGAGACGCCGTACGGCGACGAGGGCTGGGGATATGATTCGGGTATGTCTCCCGAAATTGCCGAGGTAATCGAAACCGAAGCGATCGAGTATTGGGCTCAGGAGTTCTCATTCCCGAACGGAAAAACGCTCGATTTGACGGTTTCCGATTATTCCGAATTGAGCGAGCTTGCAGAGGCTGTGCTCTCTTTGGAAGCGGAGGGGAGTATACAGTTTGAATTCCGCGCCGAAAACGGATTTTCCGCAGACGGCGACGTTCTCGATAAGCTCAGCGAAGATTTCGCAAATTACGATATTCGCCTGATACAGAACCGACCGCTCGACGCGCAGTTGTACGGATGTATCCTTACGGCTGCAAAGTATTGAGCGCTGGTATACAAAAAATTTTTTAAGGAGTTTGGTATGACCAAAAAGAAAAGTGTTTTAACTTTACTGATGGGCCTGTTTCTGCTTTCGTCCTCGTTTGCGTTTGCAGCGTGTAAGGAAGACGCCGCCGACGACGAAACGGATACCCTTGCTTTGGAAAGGCGCATCGAATACGTCCTCAACAATTATGAGGACAATGACGACGGACTGTATACCGAGGAGTCTTTTAAGGCTCTGACGGACGCGCTTGCGGAAGCGCAGGCGGTTTTACAGGACAAAAATTCGACGCAGGAGGAAATAGACGCGGCGGAGAAAAAGTTGACGGAAGCGATGGACGCACTCGTCACGCAATTCCAGCCGAATTATACCATCGATGAAATCGCGGTGATGATTGCTGAAATCGGCTCGAATTATACGCTGGAAGTGACCGACTATTACAGCGAAGGCGCTACGCAGGAAAAGCCTCTTTCCTATAAGGTATATTATACCTCGGACGGTACCCGATATAACGAAAATATCAACTACGGGGTGACTCCCTACGACGGATATGTGCACTCTTTCAGTTTCGATAAAGAAACGGGCGACGTCGCCATGGGCAGAGTGTATATGAAGCAGGACGCTTCTCCCATTGTCTATCTGTTCGACGATGAGCTTTGGCGGGTAAATACCAGCCTTGCCGACCTCGAAGAATACGAGTTTTGGGCAAACGGTCCCGCGGATTTCCGCAACGTGGCGGGTACGAATCTTTATACCTGTTCCAATGACGTATATTACGAAAGGCTTTCCGACCCGATTTTGTCGGGGTATTTATGGGAGGGAGAATTAGACCAAGTAATCGGGGGCGTATCTCTCGAAGTCCTGGAAGGGGACGTAATCGAATTTTCCTTCTACGGAGAAACGCAGGAAGATAAAATTTTCAGTTATAAGGTTACGAATATCAAAAAGACAGAGCTTGACGCCGTAGCCGACTATAAGACGGAAAATCCGGAGTATAAAACTTCCTATAATCCGAGAGGGATTCTGAGCAATTTGGATACTGACTACCTGATTAACAGCGGTTATCGCCTGCAATTCGATGTGTTCACCTCCTCGGCGGGGCTCGCGGGAGAGACTCCCGATTACTCGGTCACAGGGGTATATGAGGAATACGGCGATTATAAATATTGGTATTCCTCCCGCGGGAACGGAGTGATTCCTATGTCGGACGGATTATACAGCGTGGAGGTCAAGGACGGGAAGGCATCTCTCGGAGAGGCGGTTGAAGATTATACCATTGAGGATTATAATTTCTATACTTATCTGATTGGTTTATACTCGGATTTCGTCAACCTTGACGGAACGGAGGAATACTATATCGATTTGAACGAGAACAGCGAGGTCAAAGGCTTTATGTCCCGCGTTTTCGGCGTCGGCGGCAATATAAAATCCGTATCTATCAGCAAGAGCGACGAAGGAAAGCTGGTCGTGTCCCTTTGGAGCGATTATTCGGACGCAACGCACCAAAACCGCGAAGGGCTTATGCTCCGTGCCGTGCTGAACAATTCAAGCAGCGCAAAGACGGAGGAAATAGAGAACTTTATCGATTCTTTGTCGTCTCTCGAAGCTCTGAACGATAAACTTGCCGAAGCGGAGGGATACGCAAAGGGAAATTACACGGAGAGCAGTCTCGCCGTATTGCAAGAGGCAATTTCGCAGGCAAAAGCGGTAGTTGCCGACGAGGGCAGGACGGCGGAGGAGGTCGAAGCGGCGCGGACGGCATTGGAAAATGCCATCAGCGGTCTCAAAACGCCGGCAGACCCTCAGACGAACGGAGAGCTCAAAGCGGCCGTTGCGCGCGGTAAGCTGTATACGGCGGCAAATTATACGAAGGACAGCTATGCGGCTCTGGATTCGGCTATAAAGGAAGCGGAGGAACTTCTCAAAGCGGAATTTACGACCGAGGACGGAACAGCGGCTATTACGGCAATCGAAAAGGCGATAAGAGGACTCGTCGAGCTCGCGGATAAATCCGCTTTGGAGGAAGCGATTGCCGAAGCAAAGAAAATTTCTACCGAAGGCATGACGACGGAAAGCAAAACGACTTTGGAAACCGCGCTCGCCGCGGCGGAGACGGGCGTTGAAAATCAGGAGCTTACCGCAAAGGAAGCAGAGACGATTCTCGAAACGCTGGAAAAGGCAATCGAGGGGCTTGAACCTCTTGCCGAGAATAAAAATGAACTGACGGAGCTGTATGAACAAATCAAGGATATTAAAAACGACGACGGAAAATATACGGCAAGCAGCTACAAAGCGTTTGACGCGGTTCGTTCCTATACAGCCGAGGCTTTGAAAGACGAACAATTATCCGAAGCGGATTGCGCCGAGCTTCTTATCCTTTTACAAGGGCGGCATGAGGA
>CAKXBD010000058.1 GCA_934871445.1 uncultured bacterium
CGCCGATGACGAGAAATTTTTCAAGGGATATTCTGTGAAGAAACTTCGCATAGAATACCCGACACAATCCCATACATACGGCGAACGCCATGGGACCTGCGAGGTCGCCCAAAGATTTAGAAATTCCGAGTCCCTTTTCCGCAAAAGTGGAGGCCCATTGAGAAATAGACTGTTCGGTAGCGCCCGCGCAGACCATCAAGAGGCAAAGTACCCAAAAGACACCGTTTTTCGCGAGGGAACGAAATCCGGACGGCTGTTCGTCCTCGGCTTGCGGCAGGGAGTAGAGGGGGACGAAGAAAAACAACACCGCCCCGGCGGCGGGAATGATCGCCCAAAGACATGCGATCAATCTCCAATGCGCAATTCCGATCGTCGAAAAGAGCAGGGTGGAAACGAGCACGACGAATACGCTTCCCCAACAGAACACGGAATGAAGGAAACCCATGGCCGCTTCTTTTCTTTTGGTGGGGCACGCTTCGACGATGGGGGAGACGATTACTTCGAGAAGTCCCGCGCCGACGGCATACAGACAGGCCGAAACGATGAGGCCCGGCATGGGAGACAGAAGCTCCGGCAGAAAAGCGAGACAGCAAAGCCCGAGTGCGCACAGAGCTTCTCCGGCTATCGCACACGTCCGATAGCCGATTTTGTCCACGAATTTACTCGATAAAAGGTCAGTAATGAGCTGCGCCAAAAAACAAATCGTGGTCAACAGCGTGATCTTAGAGAGGGAGGAAAAACCGAACTCCGTCTGAAAAGTTACATATAGAAGAGGTATGTAGCAGACGATGATCGCCTGAGAAATATAGCCTGTGTAACAGGCGAAAATGGTGTGCTTATAATTGAGTTTTTTGGAATGCATGCCTATCGTTTGAAAATCTCCTTCCCGCATGTTTCTGGCGGCAAAATGATAAAATTATTATAGCAAACCCGACCTTAAAAGGCAACTGTTTTTACTTTTTGCAGGAGCTTGAAATTAAATTTTATCCGAAAACGCCCGTATTTCGGATAAATCGCCCAAAGTCGCGCTTTTTTTCGCTTCGTCAGGTTATATAATATCTCCAAACTTCTCTCGGTGAGGGGACAGAGATGGAAATTTACATAGAATATGCGCTCGCAGAAAATTTTCTGTTGGACGCTATGCTTCTGTGGCTGGCCCTGAAAGCGGCAAAACAACAGATTTCTTTTAAGAGAATTGCTCTCGCCTCTGCCTTCGGCGCCGCGTTCGCAGTGATTTTTCCCCTGCTGGATACGGGAAAAATTCTCTCTTACATACTCAAATTTTCCGTCGGAGCACTCTTGACGCTCATCGCCGTAAAGGGGAAGGGAATAGGCAGGTATTTACTTACGGGCGCTCTGTTCTTCGGATTCAGCTTCGCGCTCGGCGGAGCGCTCCTCGCGGTATATTCTGTTTTTTCGATCGATTACGGTGTAACGGAAAATGGGTATCTTACGGAGAGCGTACCCGTCGGATTGGTGCTTTCGGGCAGCTTTGTGTTCGCCGTGCTTTCCGTCGCGCTCGTCAAAAGGCTCTATCGTCGTAGGGCCGTGCACAGATTCATCTATCTTTGCCGCGTGACGCTGGGGGACAGGTCGATAAAGGCGGACGGGTTTCTCGATAGCGGAAATCGCGCCAAAGTCAAGGGAATTCCCGTCTGTTTTCTCTCTCCCGATCTCGCCTTCGATTTGTTAGGTGAAAGGACGATGACGGAAGAAATGACGATCGTGACGATGGGCGGGGAAAGTACGATAAAAATTTTTTTGGCGGACAGGTTGGAGATATATTGCGGAGATAAACCGAATATAATAGATAAAGTCTATTTTGCACCGACGGGAAATATCCGCGCGCGAGAATATAAAATCATTCTCAATGCGGCGATATTGTCCGATTGACGGAAGGCGGGCGGGGTTATAGAGAAGCAGCAATTCGGGGCCGATTTGACAGGAAATTATTGTTGTGTAACCGAGGTCACGAGAGGAGGTTGAGGTAACATCATGAAAATCAAGGAAATACTAAAATGTTTTTTACGACAGTTCGATGCGGAAAATACGGTGGATTACATCTGCGGGACGGAAGCTCTGCCGCTCCCTCTTTCTCCCGAGCAGGAAAGCGAGATGCTGGGAAAATTGGAGCAGGGCGAGGAAACGGATAAAGTAAAAGCCGAACTCATCCAGCACAATCTTCGCTTGGTGGTATACATAGCCCGAAAGTTCGATAATACGGGCGTGGATCCGGACGATCTCGTTTCGGTGGGGACGATCGGACTGATTAAGGCGATCAATTCCTTCAAGCCGGATAAAAACATCAAGCTGGCAACCTATGCTTCGAGGTGTATCGAGAATGAAATTCTCATGTATTTGCGGCGTACTGTTCGGTTAAAGAGCGAGGTTTCGTTTGACGAACCTCTGAACACCGATTTTGAAGGCAACGAGCTTTTGTTGTCGGATATTCTCGGCACGTCTGCGGACAGCGTTTACGGGGACATCGAATCGAGTGCGGAAAAGGAATTGTTGAAGGATGCTTTGAAAAAGCTGTCCGAACGGGAGCGGAAAATCATGTTTCTGCGCTTCGGACTGAACGGCGGCGAAGAGATGACGCAAAAGGACGTGGCGGATTTGCTGGGAATTTCACAAAGCTATATTTCGAGGCTGGAAAAGAAGATTATTCAACGTCTCAGGAAAGAAATTTCAAAAATGGTATAAATGTTTTCATAAAAACGGAAAAGAATCGATAAAAAGGGAAAAAACGGCACATACTGGTTAAAAGTTCCTCTCAGAGCCATTGTACATAAGAAGGAGGAAACGAGCATGATGCAGAAAGTGGAAATATGCGGCGTGGATACGTCCGGGCTGCCCCTTTTGACCGCGAAGGAAAATGAAGATCTGATGAAGAAACTCAAAGCGGGTGATAAGTCCGCGCGAGAAAAATTCATCGTCGGAAACATGCGGTTGGTCTTGTCGCTGGTAAAGCGCTTTTGGGCGAAAAACGCCAATGCGGACGATGTGTTTCAGGCGGGGTGCGTGGGGCTGATTAAAGCAATAGACAATTTCGATTTGAGCGTTGGAGTCAAATTTTCCACTTATGCGGTTCCCATGATTATCGGGGAGATAAAACGCTATCTCCGCGACGGAAATTCCCTGCGCGTGTCCAGAAGTATCCGAGACACCGCCTATCGCGTCCTGAAAGTTAGGGAATCCATAGAGGAACGGGACGAAGAGGCGACGCTCGAAAAAATCGCCTCGGAAATGCAGGTGGCGGTCAGCGAAGTCGTATACGCCCTCGACGCCATATCCGACCCCGTTTCCCTGTATGATCCCGTATATAATAAGGCGGGGGATACGCTGCTTCTGATGGATCAGCTCTGCGACGAGAAGAATAACGACGAGGTTTGGACGGAGCGCGTCGCACTGAACGAAGCTATGGAACGCCTCGGCGAGCGGGAAAAGAGGATTCTTTTTCTCCGCTATTACGAAGGTAAGACTCAGACGGAAATTTCCGAAGAGGTGGGCATTTCTCAGGCTCAGGTTTCAAGATTGGAAAAAAACGCTCTCAATAACATCCGTTTGAACATCTCTTGAAATATTTGATGAAATCTCTTTTGACGGAAACGCAACGCAGTTTTTGAACGATGATCATTTTTTCATGCCGAGGCCTGTGCTTCGGCATTTTTTTCGGGAAAAAGGAGTAATCGATTTACTTGATTTTCAGGCGGGTATATATTATAATATAACATAATCATTTTATGAAAACGGCCCGTAAAAGTTTCCCGCGGGGCCGTTGCAAAGGAATATTCAAAATAAGGAGGCGGACGATGTATCGTTTTCGGAAAGGCTATTACGCCGATGTGCGGACAGAGCGCAGATGTACTTCTGCGGTAATCTACAAAAACGGCGTTTTGGCGGAAAATAAGGAGCGAGTGACGGACGGAGCGTTTATCCGCGTATTTGACGGAAAAATGTGGTATTATGCTTCGACGGAGACTCTCTCGAACGTACAGAAAGAACTCGACGGGCTTTATGAATTGGCGGAATATTGTGCGGACATTGAAGAAAATCCCGTTGTAAAGAGATTTGAAATTAATCGGGCAAAGACTTTTTTATTTAAGGACTGTTCGACAGAATCCGTCGCTCGGGACAAAAAGCAAAAGCTGTTGAAGGATCTGTTTCCTCTCGTAAAGAAATATCCCGAGATCAAGCTGGCGACTCTGTTGTATACAGACAGGCACAGCGATTTTACGTTTCAATCGAGCAAGGGGGCGGATCTCGCCTACGATTATCAGACCTGCGGCGTCGCGACGTCCTTTTATGCCGCGGAGGGAGAAAAGAATTTTTCCTTTAATTATCAGCAGGGAAAGACAAAATTTTCCGATTTGAAAGGTATTTCGGAAGGCGTTTTAGCGAGTATCGAAGAGGGGCTCAACTTTCTGAAAGAGGCGGCGGACGTCGAGCCGGGCGATTATCCCGTCATTCTCTCTCCGGAAGCGGCGGGCGTGTTTGCGCATGAGTCCTTCGGTCATAAGAGCGAGGCGGATTTTATGCTCGGCGACGAGACGATGAAGCGAGAATGGCAGATCGGCAAGAAAGTCGGGAGCGACTGTCTTTCCATTCTCGAATCGGGCGCTTTTGCGGGCTGCGGCTATGTACCTTACGACGACGAAGGAACGAAGGCGGGAAAGACATATCTCATCAAAAAAGGCGTTCTTTCGGGGCGTCTGCACAGCGCGGAGACGGCTGCGGAGCTCGGTGAAGCCGTGACGGGCAATGCCCGCGCCGTAGGGATAGAATTCGAGCCTATCGTCCGCATGACGACGACCGTGATAGAGGGCGGCGACAAGACGTTTGAAGAGCTCGTGAAAAACGTAAAGCATGGTTATTTCATAAAGACGATCAAGCACGGAAGCGGTATGAGTACATTTACGATAGCGCCGAATATCAGCTATGAAATCAAGGACGGAAAGATCGGTCGGCCCGTCAAAATCTCCGTGATTTCGGGCGACGTGTTTGAGACCTTGGGGCTTATAGACGGCGTTTCCAAGGACGAGGAAATTTTGTGCTTTATTACGGGCGGATGCGGGAAAATGGAACAGTTCCCGCTTCCCGTGGGCTTTGGCGCGCCGTATGTATCCGTATCGAAAATGAAGGTACAATGAGGAGGGACGGATCCATGAAAAGAGAAAAATTGACGGTAAAGACGCGGACGACGACAGTCGCTCTCGCGGCGAGCGAAATCAAATCCGTGCGGTTCGTCAGCACAAAGAAGCAGGGGTACCGCGTCATAGAGGACGGCAAAATAGGCATTTACGGCACTGCCGGCGAATACGACGAGGAAAAGGCGTGGAAAAAGGCGGAAGAAAACCTCAAAAATCAAATTCCCTATGCGGTGGAATTTTCCGAAAAACGAAAGGAAAGCGTGGATGCGTCCAAAAAACTTTTGAGCGACAAAGAGTTCGTGGAGCGCGTGAAACTACTCTTGCAAAGCCTGAAAGAAAAGTGTCCGCAATTTTTGTATAGCAATAATATTCTGAAAGTGGAGACAGAGAACCGACTCGTCAATGATTCGGGACTCGATCTTTCCTATAAGACAAATTTTTATCAGATTTCTATACTTATGAAGGAAAAGTCGTCGGCAAATATCATCGATTCCGGGTATTCCTATTCGGGACAGGCGTTTAACGTCGAAAAAATAGTCGCGGATATCGAGGAGCATACCCGTGCATATTTCACGCCCGTCGATATTAAAGAAGGTGAATATCCCGTCCTGACCTCCATATACGATTTGGGCTTCAATAAACTGTATTCGGATATCCGCGCCGATTCCTGTGCGAACGGGACAGGATTGTTTGCGGGGAAAACAGGGAGGCAGGTATTTGACGAACGAGTTACGATTTACGAAGATAGAAACCCCGAAAGCTGTTTTTCGGAACCGTTTTTCGACGACGAGGGCGTTGTCAATAAAGAGTATCGGAATATTATTTTCGATCGGGGCGTTTTCCGTTCGCCCTTGGCCTCCAAGACGGACGCGAAAAAGTATGATATTCCCGTTACGGGAAGCGCCGTTTCGTCCTATGACGGTGTTCCGCAGACGGGAATTTCGGGCGTGCGTGTCAAGGGTTCGGGAAAGACGATAAAGGAGCTTACGAAGGGAGAGGATTGCGTCTATATCGTGATGTGCAGCGGCGGAGATACGACGCCCGACGGAAATTTTGCAACGCCCGTTCAGGTGGCGTTTCTCTGTCGGGACGGAAAGTTTGTCGGACGGCTGCCGGAAATCGGAGTTTCGGGAAATCTGTTCGATATTTACGGGAAGAATTTTATCGGTCAGGCGGAAGATTCTTTCTCGCATACGGACTGCTCCGATTATAAACCTTTAATCGTCAGAATGAAAGTGACGAAATAAATAAAAAGAAAAATAAAAAAGGCGTGGCAAAAAGCGCAGTTCCCATAGAGAATAAAATCAAAAAAAATTTTAATAGGAATTGCACTTTCAAGCGAACAAAAAAATACAAACAGGTCGAGTTTTCAAAACTCGACCTGTTTTTTTGATATAAAGAGAAGCTACGCGATAGTCATGTGGTTGGATAGAGGGTAACAAATGAGTTGAAATAAAAATTTTGATTTCGTATAAATGAGAGTGTGCCCAAACAGTTAACAATCAAAAACTAAATCAGAGAATATTGAAAATGAATGAATTACCTAATAATAATATTTTAATACATACGAGTTATATTAAATAAAAATATTCCGATTTTAGAAATTCCGAAATTGAAAGCATAGGTATCTTATTCATGAAAGAACTTGATAGTTAACTGGTGAATCTACATAATATTTTTTTAATTTTTGAGAAATAAGTGTAGTCAGAAAAACCTACGGAAAACTGTGTTCTCGTTTCTTTCGGGAGAAAGGTTATAAATTGTCTAACACTAAATAATTTTGTAAAACACTTATTGATTTGAGTTTTAGTGTATTGGGTATAAATTAAATGTTGTACTTGTGAAGCTAATTAATTATATTTCCATACATAGATAAGAAAAAATGTAGATAATATTTTGATATCCTATTGACAAACATAAAATTATCTGTTATAATTAGCCCGTGCTAATCAAAGGGAAACGGATAATATATATGAATAAACAGATAAGTGAACGAGCGAAAACAATTTTAGAAAAAATGACTTTGACGGAAAAAGTCGGTCAGTTGTGGCAAAAAAATATCGGAGACACCTCGGGACTTGGAAATACGGGGAAAGAAATCAATGGGGATTTGTTTGAAAAAATTCGACAAGGTCGGGTGGGAGTTATTTTACAGCCTGCATGGAATATGCTCGATGACATTCGAGAAGCTCAACGCATTGCCGTGGAAGAAAGTAGACTGAAAATTCCTCTTATGGTACATTCGGATATTATACACGGGTTCGATACTGTGTTTCCGCTGCCCATAGCTTCCGCATGCAGCTTTAATCCTGTTCTTATTCGTAAATCGGCCGCTGTGGCTGCGGAAGAAGCAACTGCGGCAGGGATTAACGT
Organism: uncultured bacterium; assembly: GCA_934871445.1. Taxonomy (GTDB): domain Bacteria; phylum Bacillota; class Clostridia; order Christensenellales; family Borkfalkiaceae; genus Scatosoma. The sequence continues at coordinate 7,524 of CAKXBD010000058.1, forward strand.
ATCGCATGCTCCCATGTTAGATATTGCCCGAGATTCTCGTTGGGGACGAATAGCGGAAAGTCCGGGAGAGGATCCTTTTCTTGCGGGAGAAATTGCAGAGGCTTATGTGAAGGGCTTTCAGGAAGATAATGCTCCCGCCGCTAGATTATCAGCTACATTAAAACATTATGCGGGATATGGAGCTGCGGAAGGGGGGAGAGATTACAACACCTGCGAAATCGGAGAACGAACTATGCGCAACGTTTATCTTTTGCCTTTCCGTAGAGGAATAAATGCGGGCGCACGTTTGGTTATGGCTGGTTTTCATACGATAGATAGCATACCCATGACCGCAAATACAACGTATTTGCGGAATATTTTACGTGGCGAATTCGGCTTTGAGGGACCGGTCATTTCTGATTGGTGCGCTCCCTATGAGCTGATTTCTCATGGAATTGCCGAAGATGAACGAGCTGCTGCCCTTGCGGCTTTCCGCGGCGGTATAGATATTGAAATGTGTTCGGACTGTTACGACAAGAGTTTGTATGCCTTGCTGAATGAAGGGATAATCAGTGAACACAAACTGGATGAGGCAGTTCTGCGGATACTGGAATTGAAAATTGAATGTGGGATTATGGATGATCCGTATTTATTTATGAAAAAGAAAAAGCCGACATATTTATCGCCTGCCAGTCTCAGCTGCGCAGAGATGCTTGCGGATGAATCAATCGTTCTTTTGAAAAATGAAGGGATACTTCCGATATCTTTCGGGCAAAAAGTCATCATAGCAGGTAGTCGTTGCAAAGATAATTATGTTTTAGGGTGTTGGCAATGTAGTTCTTTTTCCCATGAGGCAATCAATTATATTCGCGGCTTACGGGAAGAAGGATTTATTTTGCAAGAAATATCGGACGAAAAAGATATTTCTTGTTTTGATGCCGATACTGTACTTGTTTTTGTCGGTGAAAAGGAGGACGAAAGCGGTGAGGCTGCTTCCAAGCAAGAACTGGCTGTTGCAGATTCGGATATTGCTGTATTACGCAAGGCAAAGGAAAGCGAAAAAAAGACTGTGTGCATTGTTTGTGCCGGACGGCCTCTGATATTGACAGAAGCAGAAAAGTATAGCGACGCTATTATATATGCTTGGTATTTGGGTCATACGGCGGGCAGGTCGTTGGCAGGAGTGTTGAGAGGAAGGGTTTGTCCTTCGGGAAAATTATCTGTGACCATGCCGCGTTCGATGGGGCAAATTCCTATCTATTATAATTATCTTCCTACCGGACGGCCACGCAATACTGGGGACGATAATAAATTTACCAGCCGTTATATTGATGGAACAAGCGAACCTCTGTATCCCTTCGGCTTCGGTATGTCTTATACTCAATTCCGTTATTCCCCAGTTCGGCTTTCTTCAAAAATAATGAAGGAAAATCCCGTAAAAGCGGTGGTTACGCTTGAAAATTGTGGAACACGGGCAGGTAAAGAGACTGTACAAATGTATATTCACGACGTATGCGCGACTATTTCTCGCCCTGTACGCGAACTCAAAGGGTTTCGGAAAATATTTTTACAGCCGGGACAATGCGTCGAGGTGGAATTTGAAATAGACGAAAAGATGCTTTCTTATTATCATTCAGATAACCGTTTTTTCTGTGACGCCGGAAAATTCGAAATTTATATCGGCGGAGACAGCAACACAAAGAATTATGCGGTGTTACAAAAAAATTAAAAAAATTTTGAAAAAGGTATTGACAAACTAAAATTTTGTGATATAATAAAATTAAGATATAATTAGCGCGGGCTAAAATGCGGGAAGAGAGATGATAACGAGAAGAGAAGTAGCAAAGCTTGCCGGGGTGTCTCCGGCTACCGTTTCAAATGTATTTGACAAACCGTCTGTCGTGAAACCGGATACTCGAGAAAAGGTAATGCAGGCGGCGAAACAGCTGAAATATGCGCCGAATCATGCGGCAAAAATTTTATCGTCGGGAAACTCTAGGCATATCGGTATTGCAGTTTTTGAATATACAAATCCTTATCATATGGAGATTATCCGAGGAATTGAAAATTATGCAATCGGCCGTGACTATATGGTTACTGTCTTTCTGCTCGATAATGCGATACACGATAAATTTTCCTTTATTCAGAGCAAACAACTTTCCGCGCTTGTCAATTTTACCACGAATACGTATCCCGAGAGCTTTATTGATATTTTAATGAACTCTAATACAGTTCTCGTAGACTTTGGCGCGGACAAGGGGTTGAGCACCATGATTGATATGCGTAGTGCTTATTGTAATTTTATGGAGAAGCTTCGGGAGTTTGGACATAGAATAGTAGGCTTTGTGACCGGAATGGACTGTGATCGTTTTTATAGCGACGTCCGCGGACAACTTTTTCTAGACAGAGAAAAATACGGTTTGTGCAAAGATGAAAATTTAATTGCTTATAACGATGATTATACGCTCAGTTCGGAAGAGAGAGGATATCTTGGAGCCAAAAAGTTGCTCGCCGTTCGTAAGGATATTACCGCGCTTTTTGCGATTAACGATATGGCGGCAATCGGTGCAATCCGTGCTGTCAGTGAATGTGGATATTCCGTCCCGGAGGACATTTCCGTAATCGGTTGCGATGATATTTCTTTGGCGAGATATGTAAATCCCTCGTTAACGACTATTTCATGTAATAAGTATGATTTCGGTAGACAGATTGCGGAAAAAATACTTGAATGCGTCGAGGGGCATAAGGATGGTACGGGAGAAATAATTTCTATTCCCGCCGAATGTGTTTACCGCGAATCTCTCATTCCTGTCGGAAAAAAGAGAAAAAAATAGAAGGGATTTTTTTCGCCCAAAAATTAGCGCGTGCCAATTTTTGGGCGAAAGGGTAAAAAAAGGAAAAAATAAGACAAGGAGTACAATGATGAAAAAATGTTTTAAGACTCTTGCCGTAATATTTTCGGCGGCGTTTGCCGGTTCGATGTTGGCGGCATGTACACGGGACTTACCTGATGAAAATTATGAAGCAAATATCTCTCCGGACAAGAACGCTTCGGGAAAGCTGGTAATTTCCACCCCTGTGAGTCAGGAAGAACAAAATATGATTCTCGGTATTGCCGAGCTGTTCAATGAGGAGTTTCCAAATGTCGAAGTGGAGCTCAAACCGTTCAGCGGAGAGGTGGCGCCGACGATTGCGAACTGGTTTAATGCGGAAAGAGTAAATCCAGGAACGATGCCGGATATTTTCTGGACGACTTCATTCGATATGTTGGTTTTGAGCGATAAGCACGTGTTGCTCAATCTCGATGGGTATATTCAAGCGGAGGAAGCGGCGGGAACATTTGACACAGACGATTATTATGCGGAATTCTGGCGGCTCGGTCAGGACGGATTTAACGGTGGACAGTTAATGGTTCCCCGCACGGCGGATAAAGTAGTGACGCACATTAATAAGAAGATTTTTGAGGACTGTTTCAAAGAGGTACCCGACGATGAACTGCCGTTTACGCCCCAATCGGGGACAAAGATTCCTGCCAATGGTTGGACGTGGGATGAGTTTAAAGAAACTTGTCGCGCGTTACGTACTTATTACGATGAGACAGGTAGGGAAAATGAATACTTGGTAAATTCGTATATGACGTGGGAAGCTGTATATAACCCTATTTTTGAATCTTTCGGTGCCGAGGTGTTCGACGAAAACGGCGATTTTGCACTCGATTCCGAAGCGGGAAAGGCGGCGCTCGATTGTATGAAGGAGATGCAGGATGAACGTTGGATTGCGCCGTTGAATACAGCTTCCGCGGATTTTGTGGGCGGTAAGGCTGCGATGATGTTTCATTCTCAGGCATCTTCTATTATCAGACAAGGGATGCAAAACAGCCTTCCCGAGGGCAGTGACGTCAAGGATTATTATGACGTTACCACATTCCCCTTGATTATGGATAATAATACTCCCAAAGTGGGCGGCGGTATTTCAGGATATTCTGTATTCGTGAATTCAAAAAATAAAGACTATGCATGGCAGTTTTTGAAACTGCTTTTATCAAAAGAAGGGCAGAATCTGATTACGGAAAAAGGCAATTCCAATTATGCGCCTATTCGCGTAGATATGGCAGACCCGAAAAATCCTGAAAATTTGTGGGGCGTAGGTTATGAGGATATCAATCTGGAAGCGTATACCTGGGGCGCGGAATACACGTGTGCGACGGAATTTGTCGCCGTACATAATCCCGAATATGCGAAGGATTTGATGAACTGTATGGAAGGTCTTATCCTCAATTATGTCGATAACGATAACTATACCTATGAAACCGCTATGCAAAAATGTGCCAGTCAGATTG
>CAKXBD010000059.1 GCA_934871445.1 uncultured bacterium
TTCAGCAAAGGGCGAGAGGTAAAACACACCCCTCTTTGCCCGTTCAGCAAAGGGCGAGAGGTAAAACACACCCCTCTTTGCCCGTTCAGCAAAGGGCGAGAGGTAAAACACACCCCTCTCTACTCGTTCGGCAAGGACGGAGTTATCTATTCCCCGTTTGCCGATTTGAAAACGGGACGGAATTATTGATCTTCCGTCTGTTCGTTCGACGGTGCGGCGACGTTTTCCTCCGTCTGTCCGTCAGAAAGCGCAGTCACTTCCGCATTTTCGGCGTCCGCCGTTCCTGCCGCGGGAGCGGCGGGGGCATTTTCTTTTTTGCTTTTAATCGAACAGAGCACGTTCGTCAGAATACCGAGAATGAGCGCGCAGGCGACCGAAGTGAGCGTCACTTTTCCAAAGGTGAGGGTAAGTCCGCCCACGCCCGCAATCAGAATGACGGAGACCACGAACAGATTGCGATTTTCATTGAGGTCCACCTTTTGAATCATTTTGAGACCGGATACGGCGATGAAGCCGTACAGAGCGATACAGACGCCGCCCATGACGCAGGAAGGAATCGTCGAAAGGAACGTGACGAAGGGAGCAAAGAAGGAGATGACGATCGCCAGACACGCGGTCACTAAAATCGTGAATACGGAAGCATTTCCCGTAATGGCGACGCAGCCGACCGATTCGCCGTAAGTCGTATTGGGGCAGCCGCCGAAGAAAGCGCCCGCAATCGAACCGACGCCGTCGCCGAGGAGCGTTCTGGAAAGACCGGGGTCTTCGAGGAGCTCGGAGCCGATAATAGAGGAAAGATTTTTATGGTCTGCGATATGTTCCGCAAAGACGACGAAAGCGACGGGGACATAAGCGACGGCAATCGTTCCGATATAGGTTCCGAGAGAACCGACTTCTCCGAAGTCGTAGTTTCCCTTAAACGCCTCTATAAAGCTGAAATTCGGCAGCCATTGCATATCCTTGAATTTGGAGAAATCGATAATTTTGAGCGCGTCCACATTCGCAGCGGTGCCGATTCCCGTAAAGATCGCCGCGACCGCATATCCCGCGAGAATACCGATGACGAACGGGAACAGCCTGAGATTCTTTTTACCGTACACCGAGCAAACCATCGTCACAGCCAAAGTCACGAGTCCGCAGAGCAAAGCAATGAAGGGAGAGCCTACCATTTCAGCGGCATCGTTCAAAACATTTCCCTTCATCAAATCCCCGACGGCGTTTCCGGCGAGGGAAAGACCGATAATGGCGACGGTGGGACCGATGACGACGGCGGGCATGAGCTTATTCACCCACTTTACGCCGACGAGTTTCACGACGACGGCGATGACGACGTATACGAGCCCCGCAAACGCAGCGCCGATAATAAGTCCGAGATAGCCCGCGGAAGCGGAGACGCTGCCCGCGAAGGCGGCCGCCATAGAGCCGAGGAAGGCGAAGGAGGAACCGAGGAATACGGGGCTTCTGAATTTGGTAAACAACAGATACACGATCGTGCCGACGCCCGCGCCGAGCAAAGCGGCGGAAGCCGACATATTCGCATCGGGGAACTGGGCGTTTATAGCCGCGGGAACGGCGATGGTAGCGGCGAGAATCGCCAAGAGCTGTTGTAATGCGGCGATGAGCAATTTGCCCACGGGAGGTCGGTCTTTTACTTTGTAAACGAGTTGCATAATCTTTCCAGTCTCCTTGGTAGAATTATTTGTACGGCGTCAGCCGTCGATTCCTGTTTTCGAAAGTCGCACCGAGGTTCTTTCGCCGCGCGAATCGGAGCGATTTTTGTCCGTCAAGCCCGAAAAAATCCCCCTTATGGCTGTCCCGAACGGGCGGAAATACCCGTTTCGAGCTTCCTGTTTTGCAAAAAGGGGGCGCGTTGTTCTATTTTTATAATTTTTACTATAATATCACTTTTTTCACATATTTGTCAAGTAAAATTTCTTTCTCCGACCGCAAAATATTCAAATCCCGAAAAAATATAATTCTTTTTAAGTTCCCGCAACTTTTTCGCATAAGAAAACCTGCCCGCTCGTTTTTAAAAACGAGCGGGCAGGTACGCATTGAACAGGAGTTATACGATATTGTCGTTCATCTGCGAGCCCTCTCCTTGCGCGTGGCTCTGTAAGGTATATAAATCGAATTCGCTGTCTATATCGAAATCCTCGGCGTTGTCGAACGCGGCGAGTTTGGAGACCGAGACTTCATAGGCGGTCATTGTTCTGACGTCCGTTTCGGAGAGCCGCTTTTGATACTCTCGGCTTTGGATGCGTCCCGAGATCGCCACTTTGTCTCCGACGGAGAGGTTTTTGACGAAACGGGCGTTTCTCCCCCATGCGATGCAGGGAATGTAGTCGGATTTGTTGTAGGCGCGGTTGACCGCGACGAGAATATCCGCGATTTCGCGGTTAAAGGGAGTGGTGCGATAGACGGGCGGTTTGCAGATATAGCCGCTCAAAAGAATACTGTTGGGATTTTTTCCCGGAATCTCGTCGAGAATTTCCCGCACGAACACCGTCAGCATGAGTCGGGATTTCCCGTTTTCCAGCTTATTGTAGCTTCTGAACTGTCCCAGAGCGCAAATAGACGATCCCTTGGAAAGGGCCGAGCCCTGAATCAATCTTTCCGAAACGGTGATAGGCAGAATATCCGCCTGTCCGGAAAGGCGCATGACGCGCACGAAAAACTCATAAAAGCCTTCCCCGTACACTTCGTGCGAGAATACCGCGTCGCTCACGATTTCACCCATAATGTAGACCTTGTTGTTTTTTTCCGCCGAGTAATTCATAAAAACCTCCGATTTTGTTTTTCTTGCATGTGTATCGAATGAAAATAATCTGTTCCAAGGCGCTGCGTTCCGTTTTAATTTTCTTCCGCGAGGTGCTGTTTTCCCGCCGAATCGATCGTGTAATTTTCGCGGTAGATGAGCTCGCCTATCGGAACGAATTCGTAGCCGCGGTTTTGAAGCGTGGAAAAAATCAAAGGGAGCGCCTCCGCCGTATGCAGGCCGTTGTTATGGCAGAGAATGATAGAGCCGGGTTTTACGCCGTTGATGATGCGCATGGCAATATCCGTGGCGGAGAGGTCTTTCCAGTCGAGAGAATCGACGTCCCACTGTATGGAATAGATTCCCATAGACTTCGCCGTGTCGATGACGAGATTATCGTAATCTCCGTACGGAGGGCGGAACAAATCCACCTTCTTCCCCGTCACGGCGGTAATCGCCTCTGACGAAGAGGAAAGCTCCGCGCGGATTTCCGCTTCGCTCAATTTGCTCATGTACGGGTGCGTTTTGCTGTGCGTCCCGATCTCGTGTCCCGCTTCATCTATCTTCTTTACGTATTCGGGATACTTCTCCGTCCAGAACTCCACCATGAAAAACGTACACCTGACGTCGTTTTGATCGAGCGCCTTCAAAATTGCGTCCGTGTGCTCCGTTCCCCATGCGCAATCGAAGGAAATAGAAATCTTCTTCTCCTCCCGCGCAACCGAATAAATGGGCAACGAACGCGCTTTCGTCATCGCGTTCACGGCATACGCCCCCACCTCTCGCATTAATACCATCACAGCCAACGCAAGAGCTAGTAAGCCGAATCCCCCCAGGACTCGCTTTGCCTTGAAACAGATTATTTTCATTCGATACCTCAATGCTACCAAATTTCACCGGTCGGAAAATCGGAGGTAGAGTCGAATTTTCGCCAATTTTGTCGAATAGCCCCGCACTCCTTTTCTCACCTTTGCTCTATTTTATGGACACACGTTCCGGTTTATGACTGAATAAAATTTCTTCCCGAAAAATCTTTTTTCCTCCCTTCTTCGTTCTCTTTTCACTTATAAACCATTTTCCTCGTTTCTTCATCCCCTTTCTACCCGCAAACCGCCTTCCCTGTTTCTTTACCCCTTTCTATCCGCAAATCGCCTTTCCCTGTTTCTTTACCCCTTTCTATCCGCAAACCGCCTTCCCTGTTTCTTTACCCCTTTCTATCCGCAAACCGCCTTCCCTGTTTCTTTACCCCTTTCTACCCGCCAATCACCTTCCCCTTTCCTTCTCACCTTTCTATCCGAAAAACACTTTCTCCGTTTCTTCGCTCTCTTTTCTGCCGCCGCTTTCCCTTTCGGACGGACTATTCAAAAAAATTTTGTTCCAAACGCTTGACAACCTCGCAGCTTCTGTGATATGATAAATTTGTATTTAGATAGTTATCTAAATAAACAAAAAGGAGGAAAATGAAACCGTGCGAGACGTGTGGGAAGCGATGAGCGATAAAACCAGGCGGGAAATCCTCGCGATGTTAAAGGAGAAGGATTTGAGCGCGGGAGAGATAGCGGAACGTTTCGATCTGACGAAAGCGACGGTATCCCATCACTTGTCCGTACTGAAAGGCGCGGGGCTGGTCGATACGGAGAAGCGGGCGCAGACGATCATCTATTCTTTGAACATGACGGTATTCCAATCCTTTCTGTTGACAGTGAACAATCTTTTTGCCGATAAAAATTTTAAGGGGAGTACGCAAGCGAACGCGGAGGAATCCCCTTCGGTGCGCTCCGCGAAGGAGCGCACGCCTGTGCCGCAGGCGGCTGATTTTGCCAAAGGGGGAGGATCGGGATTTTCTTCGTCGTCAGACATTGTTTCCTCGTCTGAATTTACTTCGGCATCGGACTTCACCCCCTCGTCTGAATTTGTCCCGACGTCGGACGTCGTTTCCGCTCCCTCCTCTTCGCCGTCGGGAATCGTTTCGTCGTCGAAATTTGTCTCTCCTGAGGGTGCAACGGGTGTAGAGCTTGCTATGCCCGAAGGAATCAAGCCATGACGAAAAAATTTTTCTTGTCAAAAAAAATTTCCTACCCCGTCGTATTGCTGGCGGCGACTCTTTTGAATGCGGTTTTGGGAATCGTTTTTATTTGTCTGTCGCCCGATCGGGTAGCCGTCCATTTCAACGCGGCATTCGAGGCGGATAAATTAGGTTCGCCGTGGATGTATTTGCCGGCGTTTGTCCTGCCGCCGTTCGCGGCGGTCGGACTGATGTTCGAAAACGTGAGGAAAGGGCAGAAGCCGCAGAACCGAAAGCCCCTGAAAATCATTCTCACGGTTATCGCGGTGCTGATCGGTTATATGGGCTGGCTGATGCTCGTCTGGTGCGGCAGAGTCAGCGAAATCGGGCAGAAGGCGGAGGCGCCCCTTTACATTCTCGTTTGTATTCCGATGGGACTGATGTTCATTATTCTGGGGAATTATCTTCCCGTAATCAAGCGGAACGGAACGCTGGGTATCAAGACGCCCTCGACGCTCGCGAGCGATTATGTCTGGGCGCAGACACACAGAGTTATGGGCAAAGTCTGGGTCATCATGGGAGCAGGAGAAATCCTCGCCGCGCTGGCGGATACCTTTGCAAAGACGGAATTTATTTCGTTCGGCTGGCTGGCAGCGGCAATCGTAGGAGAGTGTATCGCCCTGCCCTTCGTCACTTCACATTTCAAAAAACGGGAAATCGAGCTTCTTCTGCAAGAGGAGCCGCCCCGCGAAAAATCGCAAATTATATAAGGAGTACTTATGGAAAACACAGAACCTTTGGCAGAGGAACAGCCCTTTGCGGAGCTTTCTCCCGCGCCTTTTTCGGGCGAAGTTGGGAAAGAGGACGTACTGATTGCTGCGAACCTCAAAAAGACGTTTCGTCTTTCGGCAAAACAGCGGAAGATAGAAAAGACGCCGCTCAGAGAAAAGATTGCGGTGAACGGCATTTCCTTCAAAGCGAAGCGCGGAGAGATCTACGGGCTTTTGGGACCCAACGGCGCGGGTAAAACCACGACGCTGAGAATGTTAGCGACGCTGATTCGTCCCGACGAAGGCGACGCACTCATCAACGGATATAGCATCGTGAAACAGCCCGACAAGGTGCGTTCGCAAATCGGATTTTTGACAAGCGAACTCAAACTCGACGATTTCTTTACGCCGAGCTACATTTTCGACTTTTTCAGCGAATTGCAAAATATCCCCACACAGGTACGCGACGAACGAAAAAAGACACTGTTCGGACGCTTCGGAATAGACAAATTTGCGGAGACGAAAATTGCGGATCTGTCCACGGGTATGAAGCAAAAGACCTCTATCGCGGTCTCCCTCGTGCACGATCCCGAATTCATTATATTCGACGAGCCGACCAACGGCTTGGACGTACTGACGGCGAAGGCGGTCACCGACTTTTTGGTAGAGCTCAAAAACCGCGGAAAGAGTATTCTGCTTTCCACGCACATATTCAGTCTCGTGGAGAAAATCTGCGACCGCGTGGGCATTATCATCGACGGTAAAATGACGATGGAGGACACCGTGGCGAACCTGACGAAGGAGAGGAACTTGGAGGACGTATTCTTCGACATTTACTCGGCAGCGAAAGGAGGCAGGGAATGAAAAATATCTGGACAATCATGAAAAAGGAATTTTCCCGCTTTTTCAAGGATAGGAGGCTCGTGCTGGCGCTGATACTGCCGGGGGTGCTCATCTATGTCATTTATTCCTTTTTGGGGAACGGAATATTCTCACAAATCGGCGGAACGGACGAAAACTACGTGTATCAGGTGCATACGGTAAACATGCCCGATTCTTTCAAAACCCCCTTTGAGAAGCTGGAAAACGTCAATTTGATAGAGACTTCAAAAGAGGATTTGGAGAGCGTAAAAGCGCAGGTGCAGGATCAGAAAACCGATCTCGTCGCGGTATTCCCGGAGGATTTCGAAGAGAAATACAATGCGGTAAAAAACGGAACCTCGGACGAAATCCCCCAATATGAGCTGTATTATAACAGCGTGCGTTCGGAATCCTCGTCAGCGTTTCAGTTGTTTTCCGCGGCTCTTGAACTCTTCCAGCAGCCCTCGGAAGGGTGGTTCCAGCTCGGCAACCCCTTGAACGGAGACCTCGCGACGGATAAGGACGTCACGGGAATGATGTTCTCTATGATCGGCCCCATGCTCGTGCTCGTGTTCCTGTTCTCGGGCTGCATGGCAGTCGCGCCGGAATCGATTGCGGGCGAAAAGGAACGGGGCACATTTGCAACCATGCTCGTGACGCCCGTTAAGCGCAGCCATATCGCCATCGGAAAAATCATCGCTTTGAGTACTTTGTCTCTCATCAGCGGAATATGCAGCTTTTTGGGAATCATTCTTTCCCTGCCAAAGCTCATGGGCAGCAGCGACATAAGCGCAACAGTCTATACCGCAAGCGATTATATCATGCTCCTCGGAATCGTCCTGTCGTCGGTGCTCGTCATCGTTGCACTGATTTCGCTCATCTCCGCATTCGCGAAGAGCGTGAAGGAAGCGACCAACATGATTGGCCCCCTGATGATTCTGGTCGTGCTTCTGGGCGTCAGCACGATGTTCACTTCGGGCGCGGCAGGCGCGTTCTTCTGGTATCTCATTCCCCTCTATAACAGCGCCCGCGCTATGAGCGGTATCTTCTCGTTCGCCGCGTCGCCGCTCAACGTAATCATCACCATCGCATCCAATCTTGTCGTGGCGCTGCTGCTCGCGTTCGCACTCGCAAAGATGTTCGACAACGAAAAAATCATGTTCAATAAATAATCGTGTAATAACGGCAACGCATTTAATAAGCAGCCGCGGCGTCTCACTCCCTGCCGACCATGCGGTTCAATAGACAGCCACAGCGCCTCACTCCCTGCCGCCCTTTCAACGGACGGCTGCGGCTTCTCACTTCCCGCCAATCATGTGGTTCAACGGACGGCCGCGACATGTCACTTCCCGCCAATTATGATTCAACGGATAGCCGCGGTTTATTAATAACCGCGGCACACCCGTTAAAAGGGCGGCAACAGATTAAGGGGTACGTTTTTTCAAGTGCCCTTTTTTTGTTTACTTTTTCGGGAATTTCCTGTATAATAGAAATATGAAGATTTGGGCAAAACTCATTACCGCAGGAAAAATCCGAAAACAATTCGTCTATGAGAAAGAGGAGCGCCTCACGTATTCCCGCTTTTTCGACTATCTCGCGGACATTTGCCACGAGCTGGATATCCCCACGCCCGTGTTGTTAAAGACGCATATTTTCAACTTTGCGAAATTCAACCACGTCAAGTTCACTTCCCGCGATTTCATAGAGGAATTCGATTACGACCAGCTATTTCTCGAAAACATAATTTTATAAGCAATACTTATATATTGAGGAGGAAACTTTTATGACGGAACTCGAAAAATCCGTTCTCTCCATTCTTTCGGCCGATGCGCGGCTGACGCCCGAAGCAATCGCTTCCATGTTGCATGAGGAGCCGGAAAAAATCTCTTCTCTCATACGTTCTTTGGAAGAGCGGGGCTATATCGTCAAATATATGACGATCGTCCACACGGACGAACAGGACGAAAGGCGGGTAGAGGCGCTCATAGAGGTCAAAGTCGCCCCGAAAAAGGGCGAAGGCTTCGACGGAATTGCCCGACGCATCGCGGAATATTCCGAGGTCAAGGGCGTATATCTCATGAGCGGCGGTTATGATCTGGCGGTATTTGTAGAGGGAGCGTCGCTCAGAAAGGTCGCGCGGTTCGTGTCGGAGTGTATTTCGACGTTTGAAGGGGTGCTGAGTACGGCGACCCACTTTATTTTGAAAAAGTATAAAATAGAAGGAGTTCTTACGGAACGTCTCCACGACAAAAGACTTTCCGTACATGCGTAAATATAATTATATGCGCAATTTTGTAAACCAAAAAACCAGAATTTTACAGCCGAGCGGAATCCGGAAATTTTTCGATATCGTGCGCGAAACGGAAGGGGCAATTTCCCTCGGTGTAGGCGAACCGGATTTTGTCACGCCGTGGCCGGTGCGTTCGGCGGCGATTTCCTCCATACAGAAGGGTTACACGCAATACACGGCAAACCGCGGCATGGCGCCCCTTTTGGAGTTGATTTCGCGCTATCTTGAAACCCGTTTTTCGCTCACCTATGATCCAAAGCATATTCTCGTGACGGTAGGCGCCAGCGAGGCGATCGACCTCGTTTTGAGAGCGTGTACGGAGCCGGGCGACGAGATACTCATTCCCGACCCCGCCTACGTATCCTATGCGCCGTGCGCGCTGCTTTCGGACGGGGTGCCCGTCGCGGTGGAATGTAGGGAGGAGAACGGATTTCTGCCGACGAAAGAAGCCTTGGAAACGGCGATTACGCCCCGTTCCAAGATCCTCATTCTCACCTATCCGAATAATCCGACGGGCGCGATCGCGGACAGAGCGGCGCTCGAAAAAATCGCGGCCGTCGTCGAAAAGCACGATCTTCTCGTCGTGTCGGACGAAATTTATGCGGAGCTGACCTACGGACAAAAGCACGTTTCCTTTGCGTCCTTGCCCGGAATGAAGGAGCGCACGGTATACGTGGGCGGATTTTCCAAAGCGTTCGCAATGACGGGCTGGCGACTCGGATACGTTTGCGCGCCCGCGGACATCGATCTCGCCGTATTCAAGATTCATCAATACACTGTACTTTGCGCGCCCATCACGGCGCAGTATGCGGCGATAGAAGCGTTAAAGGACGGCTTTTCCGACGACTTTGCGGCGGTGGAGGAAATGCGGGACTCATACGACCGCAGGCGTCGCTTTGTATTGGAGGCGCTCCGCGGAGCGGGTCTGACCTGTTTTCCCCCGCACGGCGCGTTTTATGCGTTCCCCTCGGTCAAGGAATCCTCTCTTTCGGGCGAGGAGTTTGCAAACAGACTTTTGAAGGAACAAAAGGTCGCCGTCGTGCCGGGAAACGCATTCGGAAAATTCGGGGAAAACTGTGTGCGGATTTCCTACGCAACGGGAACGGGAGCACTTTTGGAGGCCTTCCGCCGCATTTCCAAATTTATGAAGCAATTCAAATAATTATCGCCTTACCCTGTTATTTTTTGATTGACAAAGGGCGATAAATAGGGTATAATAAAAACATTGAAATACTTTGGCCGTGGCTTTGAAACGAAGTCACGGTTGTATTTTTAACGTTCCCGAAGAGAACGCTTTTTTGCATGTATTTTTGCGAAAAACGGGCGAATCGGGCACGGACAGTAAGCACCATAATACGGAGGTTTTTTTATGGCTGACCAATTTTTTATGACACAAAAGGGATATGACGAGGCGGTGGAGCGGCTTAAATATTTGCAGACCACAAAACGTCAGGAGATCATCGAACGCATCTCAGAAGCGAGAAGCCACGGCGACCTTTCCGAGAATGCGGAATACGACGCGGCCCGCAACGAGCAATCCGCCAACGAAGGCGAGATCGTAGAGCTCGACTACAAAATCAAAAACGCGCAGATTATCGAAGAGAACGACGACACGTCCTTCGTGCATATCGGTTCCACCGTCAAGGTATACGACGAAGAACTCGAAGAGTACGAAACCTACGAACTGACGGGCACTACGGAATCGGATGCGATGAACAACAAAATTTCCAACGAATCCCCCGTGGGCGCGGCGCTCTTGAAGCATAAGGTCGGAGAAGAAGTTCTCATCAACGCTCCCGACGGAGCCTATAAGCTGAAAATCGTCGAAATCAGCTGATTTTCGGACCAAATTCGGCACGGAAAGCACGGCGGGCGGCAAACCGCCCTTTCCGCGCTTTCCCCTTCCGAGTTTCGCCGTTATTTTGGTTAACCGACATTCTCGTTAACTGACATTCTCGTTAACCGACGTTCTTATTTAACCGACGTTCTTATTTAATCGACGCTCTCGTTAACCGACGTTCTCGTTAACCGACGTTCTCGTTAACCGACGTCCCCATTCACTTGTTAACTCGGCGGTTTCGTCGCCGTTCCCTTTTCCCGTAAAGACATACTAAGAGAGGATCATCTATGGAAGAAAAGAAAGTAAATTCCGCCCCCGACGGACAGGCGGAGGAAGAACAACTCATCGAACAGGCGAAGATCCGCCGCGACAAGCTGCAAAAACTCCAATCGGAGGGCAAGAATCCATACGGGCATACCAAGTATGAGGTGACGGCGGATTCCGAGATGCTGAAAGCGAATTTTGAAGCGTATGAAGGAAAGACCGTTTCGATGGCGGGAAGAATGATGTCCCGCCGCGTGATGGGGAAGGCTTCCTTTTCGCATATAGCGGACAAGAGCGGTTCTATTCAGATTTACGTCACGAGACAGGATATAGGAGAGGAAAATTATCTTTCCTATAAAAAGGATTACGACATCGGGGACATCGTGGGGTTCAAAGGTTTTGTGTTCAGGACGCAGACAGGGGAAGTGACGGTGCACGTCACGGAACTTGTCATGCTGTCCAAAGCGCTCTTGCCCCTGCCCGAAAAATATAACGGGCTGCAAAATCAGGATTTGAAATACCGTCTCCGCCATCTCGATTTAATCATGAATCGGGAGGTGAGAAAGACATTCGAGACCCGTTCAAAAATTCTCAAAGAGATTCGTGCATATCTCGACGGACAGGGCTATCTGGAAGTAGACACGCCCGTTCTTCTGACGCTGGAAATCGGAGCGGACGCCCGTCCGTTCAAGACGCACCATAACGCGCTGGACATCGACATGTATATGCGCATCGAAACGGAGCTTTATTTGAAGCGCCTGATCGTGGGCGGCATGGATCGAGTCTACGAAGTAGGCAGAATCTTCCGCAACGAAGGAATGGACGCTTTCCATAATCCCGAATTTACATCGATAGAGATGTATCAGGCGTACAGCGATTATTTTGACATGATGAACCTCATCGAGGATCTTTATAAGACGGTCACGCTGAAAGTGGCGGGGACGCTCGATATTACTTATCAGGGTACGGAAATCCACATGGGCGAATGGTCGCGAATGACGATGGCGGAAGCGGTCAAAAAATA
>CAKXBD010000060.1 GCA_934871445.1 uncultured bacterium
TTTCAGGCCTTCCACTCGGTCGTTACTTCCCGCCCAATCCGTCACCACTACTCCCGTAAATCCCCATTCCCCGCGAAGAATATCTTTCATCAGGTGCGGGTTCTCGTTCGCATAAATCCCGTTGATTTTATTATACGACGACATTACGCATTTCGCTCCGCCTTCTTTCACCGCGATTTCAAAACCTCGAAGATACAGTTCCCTCAAAGTCCGTTCGTCCATGATAGAATCGCTCGTCATTCGGCGGTATTCGCGGTTATTCGCTGCGAAATGCTTCACGCATGCCGCCACTCCCTTGCTTTGGATTCCGCGCACGTACGCGGCAGCCATTTTTCCCGACAGATACGGGTCCTCCGAATAATACTCGAAGTTCCTCCCGCACAGCGGATTTCTCTTGATATTCAGCCCGGGACCTAACAGCACGTCCACGTTCATCGACGACGCTTCCTCACCGAGCGCTTCTCCGATTCGCTCTCCCAATTCCTCGTCCCACGAACACGCCATAATCGACGACGACGGGAAACACGTCGCCGGCAAGGACACATTCAGGCCCAAGTGGTCGCTCGCCGCTGCCTGTTTTCTCAGCCCTATCGGCCCGTCCGATAAATATAAACTTCGGATTCCTTTTTCCTTAAACTCCGCCGTTGACCAAAAGTCCCGCCCCGTCAACAGCTCCGCCTTTTCTTTTTTGCTTAATTTTTTAATGATTTCCTGCTTCTCCATTTTTCTGCCTTTCCTTCTTTCGCCTTATTCGGCAAATACTTTTCTTATCCTTTCTTTATCCGTCTTTCCCGTAGTTGTCAACGGCAATTCTTCCGCAAATTTGATCCTCGCCGGCAGTTCTATTTTGGTCAGACTTCCTTGCAAATCGTTTATGATTTCCGCTTCCGTCCGAGCTTCTCCCGCTTTCAGCACCACCAGCGCGCACGGCACCTCGCCTGCCTTTTCGTCTCGACCCGATACTACCGCCGCGTTTTCTACATACTTCAATTTCAAAAGCTCCGCCTCGATTTTCGCCGACGAAATATTATTTCCGTTTCGGATTATGATGTCTTTCTTCCTTCCGCTTATGTGCAGATACCCTTCTTCGTCTATATAGCCCAAATCCCCCGTATGCAGCCACCCGCCTTTCAGCACCGCTTTCGTCGACTCCTCGTCGCCATAATACCCCAGCATTACCACGGGACTCCTCACGCAGATTTCTCCCGTCTCGCCTATCCCTACTTCCTCGCCTTCTTCGTTTTGTACCGTCACCTCGTTTAACGGCAGCGGCTTTCCCACCGTCATCCTGCGCACTTCCGCACGCTCACGCTCGGGACTGCCGCTGATTCCGATACATTCGCTCATTCCGTACACGGGCATCAATCGGATTTCCAGCGTAGATTCGATAAACGCAAACTGCTCCGCCGTGATCGGCGCTCCACCCATCGTCCCAGCCTGTAAACTATTCAAACGATACCCTTTTTCACGCTTGCCTTGCGCCAATGCGTACATCAACGACGGCACTCCGCCTAAGCGTGTCAATCTGTATCTGTCTATACATTTCGCGATATAGTCCACACTCAGAAAATCGGGGAACATGATTTCGTAGTGATGCATGATTATAGTCAACCATAGTGCCAAACCGTACACGTGGTGCATCGGCACCAAGCATATCGATACGTCCGTAGCTTTATAGCAACCGCCGTAGCCGTAATTCACCGCGTGATTCATGCAGTTATACTGGCTCAATACAACCGCTTTATTCCGTCCCGTCGAGCCCGAAGTAAAAATGAGGACTGCAGGCGCATGTATGTCTGCGACCTTCGAAAACGCGTCTTCCGATTCCGTTGTTTCGAATGAAAGTCCCGTCTTCCTTTCCCCGTCATAAAAGCGCCAGCCGTCTTCCGCCGCGATTCCGCCTTTCTCTTCCTCGTTTGAAAGATATTTCTCTACCGAGATTTCCACTCCGCTCTGACCGATAAATTCTCGAAAATCGTTGTGCGGGTCCGTCAGCACCGCCACCGCGCCCAAAAATTCCAGCGCATAAAACAGTACTCCCGTCTGTATGCTCCGCGTCGCACGCAGGCCGATTAATTCGCCCTTCTTTACGCCCATTTCACGTAAACGGTGCGCCATGTTTACCGTCATTCGATATATTTCGCCCGCCGTATATTCCCGCTTCTCCCTAAAAAACATTCGCTTATCCGGACTTTCTCTCGCAAATTCCGACAAGTAGTCGTGAATTCCTTTCTCCGTACGTACCACCCGCTCGCCCCAATAATTCTTTTCCATTTCTTCGCCTCCCGTTTTAATTCATTCCTGTACCGACTTCGTATTTTTTTCTGAAATGACAAGTTCTAAAACTGAAAATATTCAAAGCCGCTGATATCTCCCGACGACAACAACCCCAGCCAAAACAATCCTACCGCAAAAATTCCGTAAATAAATAAGCCGACGTTTGTCTTTCCCTCCGTACGGACCACGGCGCATAAACGGCCCTGCGGCTGTTCGCGGCGCTCTTCCGTGAGACGATACAAAAGGGACATGGTCACGATCGCCACGGTAAGTTGCAAAAGCTGTATCGCGTCTATTCCCAGCGAGGACAGTGCGGAGGAAAAATACGCCTCCCCGAAGCCCCAATCCGTGAACAGACGGCTGAATGCCGTTCCCACTTCGAACAGAGTCTGAGAACGAAACAAAATACAGCAGGGAACAGACAGCAAAAATACGAATATCTGGCGCAACAACCTCACGTTCGCAGTCTCCAAATCTATTTTATGTTTTTCACAAAATCTGCCGAACGGTTTCCTTAATAACGACTCGATGCAGACCATTACCCCCGCGGACATCCCCCACAGTACAAACGTCCAATTCGCACCGTGCCAAAGTCCGCACAAAGTAAATACGATTAAGGTATTTAAGATTTTTCTCGCCTTGCCTTTCCGGTTGCCGCCCAGCGGGATATAGACATATTGCGTAAACCACTGATTGAGCGTAATGTGCCAGCGGCGGAAAAATTCCGTATAACTCGTCGAAGTCAAGGGTTTATCGAAATTCTTGGTAAGTCTGACGCCCATGAGCCGCGCCGAACCCATGGCGATTTCCGAATAACCCGCAAAATCGTTATAAATCTGAATGAGGAACAGTGCCGAAGCAGCAAAGACTGCCAAACCGTTCGCGCTTCCCAAATCCGCATACACCTTATTGACGAAAATACCGCAGAAATCGGCCACGACGCATTTTCGGAAAAAGCCCGACAAAAGCCATTTCGCGCCCGAGAGGAGATCTTCTTCCTCGATATGGTGCCTTTCCTTTAATTGCGGCAACAAGGTCTGGGGGCGTTCGATGGGCCCCGCCACGAGCTGGGGAAAATAGGAGACATACAGCGCGAAATATCCGAAATGACGCTCGGCCTTGAAATCGCCGCGATAGACGTCGATGACATACGACAGCGTCTGAAAGGTATAAAACGAGATTCCGACGGGCAAAATTACGTTCAGAACGATATCGTCCTGCTCGGCGCGAAACAGCCTTACGACTCCCGTCACGCTCTCCAAAATGAAGTTGATGTATTTGAAGAATATAAGCGCCCCTAAACAGATGATCAGCGTGCCGACAAGCCAAGCCTTTTTCGCCTTTTTATTCGTCGTGCGATCGATTCCGATGCCCGCGATATACGCGGTCAGAGTAGTGAGAAAAATCAGACCGATGAGCCATACGTTCCAACTCATATAAAAAAGATAGCTGGCGGCAAGAAGAAGCATCCACCTTACTCTATGCGGCAAAAGCCAATAAAGAAGAACGACTACGGGGAGAAAAATTAAAAATTCCAAAGAATTAAAATTCAATTTACCTTCCCCCCTTTTTCCACAGCGGCAACAAATTTATCGCAAAAAATGCCGCCGCAACGGTGCCGACTTCATACAGCCCCGCGCCTTTCAACAGAGCGTACGTCGCAGTCGCCACAAAGATAAACGCGGAAATCGCCGTAACGCAAAAGTGCGTTTTTTTCACCAATCCGAATCCGCAAAGCGCGAGCGAAACGATAAACCCCAGCAAAATTAACGGATTATTTACGAATGCGCTTTCCATATCTCCTCCGTCGTCAAACCCCTGCCGCCTGCAAATCCGAAATTAGCCGCTCCGTGCGCAAAGCTGCGCCCAAATCGTTCAGGTGATAGTCGCTGTCGTAAAAATATCTGCCGAGAAACATATAATCTTCCACCTCGGAAATAAACTCGTATCCGTAAACGGAGAGCATGCTTTCAAATTTCTCGGCGAACTCATAGCCCTTTTCCTCTATCTCCGTCCCGCCCCTTGCACTAATATTGACGGGAGCATACGACAGGTATACCTTGCCGCCCTTCGACTCGATCGCATCGTAATACCCGACCAACTTCTCTATCCCGCTATCCGTCAAAAGTTCGGGCGCATAACAATACGCATTGTCGCTGTACGTGACGTCCCGTTCGTTTTCCGTTGCTTCGTCGTACGGACGTTCATAGATATAATCCCCGTAGATGTTGAAATCTTCGTACCTGCCGTCGCTGTAACTGCACGGTTCCATTTCGTCTTTGAGCTCGATATAATCGAAAAATGCACGGAGCACTCCGCCGTTATCCGAAAAGTCGGCGAGAGAAAGCAAATCGTAATTGCCCTCCACCATAATAAACATGATATTGTTGACAAAATAACTGAACATGAGCTGGCTGGGACTCATTTCCTCCGGAGCATGGACAAATACATCGTCTTTTCCTATATAATTGATCATGATATCCATTTGAAACGCCGCGTTTATATCTCCGTTCATGCCCATATTGAATACGACGTAATTGTCGCCGTAAACGTCGTTTACTGCATCGCTGCTCACTCCGTAAGCAAAACTGCACCCCGAAAAAAAGATAATCTTCTTTTTATCCGCATTCAATATCAGCCTATCCATATTATCCGAAAAAATCGTACTGTTATTAACTGCCTGAAAACACGGCTCCCTCACCGCATTGATGTGAAGCGTCTTTATATTATAGGGAAACGCTTTTTCGTCTATCTCCTCAATATTATCTGAAAAATACAGTTCCGAAAAGGACGAGTGCAAAAATGAATTGCTTTTTATTACTTTTATTGTGTTCGGCAGGACGAGCGTTTTGCTCGAAAGCGTCCCGCAGGGCATATTCGTCGTAAAGGAACTTGAAATTTCCACTACCTTTCTCCCGCCGATTTCCGAAGGAATTACGAAAGGCTGAATATCCCCTTTCCCGCGATAACCCGTCAGTGTGACCGTTTCTTTCGTTAATTCTTTATAAAGAAGCTGACTTGCATCGAGGCTCTTCTCCCATTCCGCATACAGCGTCGCCGTTTCTCCGTCCGCTACCGTCACGCGGCTTCCTAAACCGATATGCTCGCCCTTTCCGTCCGCGCTCGTATTCCAGCCTGTCAGCACATAGCCTTGACGAACTATGTCCGCACCGTTGATGGTATTCGGGCGCAGGTGCTCGGTGAGAGAATAGTCTACGGTACATTCCTCCGCGCCGTCTCCATCCGTTCCGCCGTTGAAAATATACTTTATCGTACATTTTAAGTCTATTTCGACGGTATCCTGCCCCGTGGCCTTTCGACATTCTACCGTCACCCGCGAAGGACGTGAAACGTTTTTCAGCGTCAATACCGTCTTTGCGCCCTTTTTCTCCGTTGTATATTCCGAATAATCACAGGACGCAATTTCATAGCCGGCACGAATAGAAAGTTCTGTCCGGAAATCCTCGCCCGTTTCGACTTCCCCGGTCGGGGCCGACGCCGTAAAAAACAGACTGTCTACGATAGAAACTTTTACTTTATCCTCGCGCTGCTCCGTCTGCGTACAACCGCACAACAATATACATACCGCTAACAACAGGATAAAAAAGAACTGCGTTTTCTTACTCCGTATATCCTTCCATCCGCTTCGCATAACGCCCCCAAAAATAATTGTTCGCAAATTCGCTCAAAGCACTCTCCGGTACATAAATCTTACAACTGCCCGGTACACCGTCCAGCAGTTCGTATCCGACGGAAATTTCCGCAGGCTCCGAGTGCCGCAATATGATGCGCTCCAAATTGTCACAGCCTAAAAAGCTCCCGTTAGACAAAGTATGGATATTCTCCTGAATCGTGACGCTTTTCAGGTTTTTATCGTCAAAAAACACGACGGGCAGAAACGCCTTTACATAAATACCGTCTACCTGATAGGGAATTACCAGCTCCTCTGCGGCCTTTCCCGCTTCCGTCAGTCCGACAACCGTATAATAACTGCCGTCGAGACGATATTCGAACATGTCCGCGTCCGTATTGTCGCCCTCTCCCGTTACCTCCTCGTCGGGGAGAACGGGTTTATCGGGGAGCTCATAGTCCGTCTTTGTCGTATTCCCGAATTGATTTTTAATGTCATTTACGAGTTGAACCGTCCTCACCTGCATGCCGCTGTCATTCAGATGATAATTGGAATCGTAAAACCACTCCTTTTCCAAAATATAGTCTTCTATATTACTGATGACGGGAAATTGCAATTTTTCCTCTATGCAGTGATAGAAATCCGACGCTCTTTCCAATTCGCCGAATAAAATCGCCTCCGCGTTCATCGGCGCAAAAGAATAATACATCTCCGCACCTTTCTTTTTGAGCTTCTTCGCATAATCGTTGATGAAATTTACAAAATCCGCGGAAAACAGCGACTCGTCGAAAGCGATCGGATTGTTTTCGTCCACGCCGTCCGGCATTACGTTATTCGGCCGCGCGTAATTTTTCAAATCGCCGCGTTCGTCGAAAGAAGAGCGCGCGTACACGCCGCTCCCCGATGCGGGAGTTCCCGCCTCGTAAAGAGCCAGCTTTTTCGCCGTATAACCGATATACCCCGCCGCAAGCTCACCTTTCGTCTCCTTCGGAAAAACGTTATACATGCTCATGTCACTGTCGAGCGCGTACCACGCTTCCTCCGCCGAAAAATACGTCGAGAGGGACTGCGCAGACAGCTCCGGCGTAAATATCACCACATCGCCTTCGTTTATCTCTCCGTAGGCGAGCTCGCACATCATTTTCGTGCCGAGAGAGCCGTACAGCCCAAAGTTACAAACCGAATAGCCAAGTCCCGCTTCCCGAAGCAACTCCTCGGCGAGCGCAGAATCTACACCAAAGGCTACATTCGAATTTCCGAGGACAACGATTTTCTTGCCCGTCGTATCTTTCAAACGCGCGTACAGATCGGAAAGCGCGCCGTAATAGGTCGCAGTGTATTGAGGCGGTATATACCGACCCGCGATATAAATTCCCACAAAGGGAGCGCATACCGCAAGCAATACAAACAGACACATGAAAAGGATTGCCGCAATTCTGCGCCCTTTTGCCTTTTCCATAACCGCTTCTCCCAAAAGTCGAACAATGCGCCCGAAGCTCATTAGTCTGCGGGCGCATTGTCTTTCGCTCAATCGTTCTCTTTCTTAGCGCCGTATTGTTTCACGAGGCATAAAACGTACATCGCCGCCGCACCGGCCGTAAGAATGCCGAATACGCAGTCCGCCGCGATAATCGCCGTCCGCCACCACCAACCTGCCATACTTACAACAGTGTCGGGAGTCATTCCGTTCATCGCCGCGCTGTAATTGGCGACTACATACAAAATTCGGTGCGCCGATTCGCGCATACATTGACAGAAACTTGCGTTATTTCTGAACTCCGCCAAAGAACCTTTTTCGCCGAGGAATAAATCCGTGCCGCGCGAGAGTCCGTCCTGATAATTCATGATAAACGCCGTATCGGAAGCCGCCATATCCGTAATGCAATAGCCGTCAAAGCCCCATTCTCCGCGCATGATGTTTTCAAGAAGGTTCAAGTTTGCGCCGACCCAGTCCGTTCCGACACGGTTCATCGCGGACATGACCGCATGCGCATTTCCCATTCCCTCCAAGGGAGACAAAGTGTATTCAAACGGCATCAGATAAATTTCACGGGCCGACTGCTCGTTCAGCCAAACGCTCCCGCCCGAACGATGATCTTCCTGATCGTTGAAAGCAATATGCTTTACATGCGCGACAACGCCTTTGGACTGAATTCCCTGAATCTCATTTACCGAAGCCATTGCGGTGAGATACGGGTCTTCCGAAAAATATTCGTGAGAACGGCCGCCGAACGGCATTCTGTGAATGTTGATTGCGTTCGCGTATACCCCTGTGTCTCCCGCTGCCCGCGCATCCTCCGCGAGCATTTCACCAACCTTTTTAATGAGTTCATCGTTGAATGACGACGCCCAGATTCCTTCGCTCGGCATGGAAAGACCGCCCTTTGAATTGGCAGAACCCGTCGGGCCGTCATGTTCCTGCGTGTCGGGCTTCGCAACCGAGGATACGGCTATCGTCGCATACATGCCCGCCGTCAAAAGTTCTTCCTGTTCCTCAAAGGTCATCTGATTGAGCAATATCTCCCAATCCGAATCATCGTAAGGTTTTCCGCGGAGCATCGCCAAAGTGAGCCCTTCGCCCACGCGGACGTTGTAAGCGGGCATTTCCGCCTCGGGGTCTTCGGGCACAGGTTTCTTTCTCTGCAAGTCCTCAAACATTTTGTCCGTCACGGATACCGTGATCTTCCCCTTGGGAAGCGTGCCCGTCCAATCGTTTCTCGAAACGTACGTCACTTTCGTGTCGCTTCCCTCGTATTTGTTGAGGTCGGCAAAATCGAGCTGATTGGTAATCGTTTTTCCCGTATGCGCGGACACCGAATAGGTCGTCTTATCCAATTCGGGATTGTCCCAGACCATTTTCGCAAGCGCGCCGTTTCCGTCCGCGTCCATTCTGCCGTCCGTATTCTCCACGGTCTTACCCTGCGCCGCCAAAATATTGTTCGCCGCTTCGTGAGAACCGTTTCCGACCGCCAAATAATACTTTCCCGCGTCCATGATATACGTCTTTGCGCCATTTGCGTCATAGCTCTTGAAGAGATCCTTCTTTACGTTTATCGTGACCGTCTCTTCTTCGCCGGGAGCAATTACGTCCGTCTTGTCATAGCCTACGAGTTCCACGGCGGCCTTTTCCACGCTGTTTTGAATATCGTAGTCGGTATACGGCTTTTGAAGATAGATACAGACCGCTTCCTTTCCGCTGTAAGTATCGCTGTCGTTATGTACGGTCACGGTGACGTCAAAACTCTTGCCGTCCTCCGCTTCCGTCACGTCGAACGCCGTATAGCTGAAATCCGCATAGGAAAGTCCGTAACCGAACGGATAAGCCACGTCCGCCGAATAATCGTATTCGCCCGCGTTGCCCGTGCCGTTGACGTAATCCGTGTAACGGGTCTCGTAATAGCGATAGCCGACATAGATACCTTCGCTGTAAACGCCGTAATATTTCTGGGAAGAATCCGTCAGTTTATCGCCGTTTCCGTACGCGGACATAAATTTCTTGCCGTCATTGTAACTCTGCTGCATCATCGCGGGGGAGGAAAAGTTATCATTCAAATAGGTATCCGATAATTTTCCCGAAGGAACGATTTCGCCCGTCAAAGCCTCCGCAACCGCCGAAATTCCGTTTTTGCCTACATTTCCGACCCAAAGGCATGCGTCTACGTCTATCGTTTCCCTTTCGAGGAAATCCAACTGGATCGTCGCGGAAGAATTGAGCAAGACGATAATTTTCTTTACCGTCCCCTCCTTTTTCAGTTTGGTCAGTTCCTCCAAGACCCCGATTTCCGCAGACGTCAAAGAAAGACAACTTCCGTCTTCGCCGAGAAGATCGACATAGTCCTTTGCCGCCGAATAGCTCGTAAGATCCTTGCCCTCGCCGCTGTCGCGCGCGATATTCACGATAGCCGTGGAATATTCCCCGAAAGTGGAGGTCACACTTCCAAATTCGCCGTAAGAAACCTCGTCAAGGAGATACAAAGTGCCTTGCGGATAACGGCCGCGCCCGTTCGCCACTTGCTGCTTATAGAAATTCCAAAGTTCCGAATTGACTTTAAGCCCCGCGCCTTCAAGCGCCGTCTTAAAGTCCGTATATCCTTCCGTATCCGCCGCCGAAGAACCCGACGTAGCGTAATTGAAGGAAACGGAACCCGTCAGAAAACAACTGACCTTCTCTTCTTCCGAAAGCGGAAGCGCGCCATTGTCGTTCTTCAACAAAACTAACCCTTCGCCCTCGATTTGCTTGCAGATTTCGAGATAATCCTTTTGGAGCTTTTCATACTCGTTTTCCGCATAGGAGGACTTGAAATACTGATACTGTTCTTCGTCGGAACGCTCTATCTCAGATCCGGGAATCTTCAAAGCATCGTTGATGACTCGACTTCGGCTCATCGCAATATGATACCCGCCCGTCGTCAATACGAGCAAACTAGCGCACACGACGGAAAGTCCCTCCCAAAGGCGGCGCTTGAAAATCTTATGATTCAAAAACTTTTCAAATTTCTTGTTCATGCCTGTACCTCCTTCGCCGTTTTCAACCAAGGTCTCCACTTGCTTAAAATCGCGGCAAGCAGAGTAAACAGGAACGCAAGCACGTACATGACCGCCGTTGCGATAAATCCGCCCGTAAGAGTGTAACCGTCGATTCCCACAAAAACGTTGCCGAGATAAGCCGCCTGCGATAAGATAAACCACATAAACGCATAGAGACAAAACAGGTATGCAATATATCTTATCGGCTTGAAATCGACGACGAGACTGACCGCGCAGAGCGCCAAGCATACAATGACGTACGTGAGCGCGTTCTGATTAAGTTCGGGACTGAACGAAGTGACCCCGTTCGCACGGTACAGACAAAGCGCCGCAATACAAAACGCAATCGCGGGAAGGGTAAGATAGTATCCTACCCCCCTCCCTGCAAAAAATTTTTTTATCTTTTCCATAACGTTTCCTTATTCCGTTTACTTATTTTCGTATTCCGTCATTGTGAGTTCGGACGCGGAATAAATTTTGATGCAGTCCACTGCGGGAGAAGCCGCATTCACCGTTCCGGAGCCGGTAAGTTTCTGATTATTGTTTACGGTGAGGCGGATAATATTTTCGCCTTCTTTAAGGTCGATATTATTGATATAAATGTCCTTCCAGTCGCCGCGGGGCCCGGGTTCCGTAGACGACGCCTGACCATTTCCGAGCGAAATATCATCGAAATCGATCTCCGTACCGTTAACCGTGATTTTATAAGTACTCGTCGTTAATTTAATATCCCAATATTCAACGGAAAGGACGAGACGAAGAGTCGCATCTTCTACCGACGCACTGGAATCGATTTCAAACTGCAAATATGCCCCGCGATAGAAAAGCCCCGAAACATATTTGCCGCCGCTCGCTCCGTCAATGGATTTAATCAGGTTGGCGCCATTTGCGTGTCCCGAATAATTGTAACCGAGTTTTGCGCCCTCATCGTTCGCAAGCCCTAAATCATAGTCTCCCGTAAGCCCCGTGAGCTGGGTATCTTCCGCTTCAAAGGTGAACATTCCCTCCCACTTCGCATACACGTTCATGTTTGTTTCAGCTTTCGTTAACCTATCGACTTCCGCACCGTCTTCGGTAAACCATCCCTTAAAGGTAAAGCCTTCGCGTTCGATATCCTCCGGAAGCGTAATACGGGAACCTTTCTCTACCACTTGCGTTATGCAGCCGTTATCGGGCGCGCCCTCAAAATTCCAATAGAATTTCACCACAACCGAATCGGCAGGCACAGCTTCCCATTTCGCATAGAGAGTAATATCCGAAGATACCGTATCCTCCGCAAAATTCCAAACATTTTCGAGTGATT
>CAKXBD010000061.1 GCA_934871445.1 uncultured bacterium
TTTTCGTTTGGTCGTCACTCTCCCGAATAATACGGCGAATTTCAAAGCAGACAACAGCGGAACGAAACTGACGTTTTCCGTTAATAGATATGTTTATAAGCCGACGGTGACGGAATACGGGGAATATCTCAAAGAAAATCCTGTCAAATCCCCCGAAAAGAGCGGCTCTTGTGCGGGCAAATTGACGTTATATCCCGTGGTTTCCCGTTCGGTTAAGGAAAACGGAACACAGCTTACTTATAACGTCGGAACGGCTTTGACGAACGTAACCGATTACCGTCACGAAGGTCTTACGGACGTTTGGGCGATCACGACGACCGACGGCCGCGTAATCAGCGAAGTGGATAAATCGACGATTATCAGCATATTCGGCGGGAGCGCAGACGTTATCGTCACGACCACGGGAATTTATTGTTCCGCAACAAGCGTCACAACTATAGATGTAAGCGGATTGAACGGGTATACCGTTTCCCTGCTCGAAGCGCGCAATCTGCAATATCCTGCCGCGGGCGCGGTATTGTGGTCGAAAAAACTTTCCTAAAACCAATTAATTATGCTTCTCCCCATACAGTCGGGCCGTCTTTTGCGGTTCGGCTGTTTTTTTATTGCGAGAAAAAATTTTCACAAAACAGTCACAAAAAATTTTTTTGAAATACTTGACACGGTGTCAGAACAGTGGTAAAATATAGATACTGACATGACGTCAGAATAGATTTTTTGAGAGGAAGAAATGCCGAAAGGGTCGGAGGAGCTGACGGCGGCTCGTCGGGAAGAAATCATCAACGCTTGTGAAAAACTTTATCGGACGATGAGGTTTAAGGAGATCACGATAAAGGAGATCGGGCGGGAAACGTCGTTTACGCGGACATCGATTTATAATTATTTTGAAACGAAGGAAGAAATTTTTCTGGCGCTTTTGAAGCGGGAATATGACTGTTGGTGCGAAAGTCTTGCAAAAATCGCGGCGTGTAAGGACGAAAGTGCGGAGCTTGCCGAGCTTTTAGCCCGTTCCTTGGAGTCGAGGCCGAACATGTTGAAGCTGTTGTCCATGAATATGTACGACATCGAGGAGAACAGCCGTTTGGAATGTCTGACGGATTTCAAAGTTTCTTTCGGCAGATCCATGGCTTTGGTGCGGGCGTGTCTGAAAAGATTTTTTCCCGACATGGACGACGGGGAACAAAAGCGGTTTATTTATTCGTTTTTCCCCTTGATTCATGGAATATATCCCTATACGACCGCGACGGAAAAGCAGAAATGCGCGATGAAAAACGCGGGGGTGGAGTATGTGCATATCGGCATTTATGAAATTGCGTATCGCGCGCTCGAAAAATTATTAAAGCGTTAAGGTATTAAGGCGGAAATGACCGAAAGGGCGTCTTTTCGGCAAAAATAAAATTAAGGAGACGGAGATATGTTAGGAAACTTCACTTATTGCAATCCGACGAAGCTGCATTTCGGAAAAGATTCGTTGAACATGCTCAAAGGAGAACTTGAAAAGTTCGGAAAAAACGTAATGCTCTCTTACGGGGGCGGGTCCATAAAGAAAAACGGCATTTACGATAAAGTTGTCGCTGTTTTGAAAGCGTGCGGAAAAAATATTTTCGAGGACGGAGGAGTAATGCCCAATCCCACGGTGGAAAAGCTGTACGAGGGGTGTAAAATCGTGAGGGAAAACGATATTGATTTGATTTTGGCGGTCGGCGGCGGTTCGACCTGCGATTACGCGAAAGCGGTCTCCGTTTCGGCCTATTGCGAAGAGGATCCGTGGCAGAAATACTATATCCGTTTCGAGGAGCCTTCCTGCCGCATCGTACCCGTCGGCTGCGTATTGACGATGGTCGGAACGGGCAGCGAAATGAATGGAGGGGCGGTCATTACCAATCACGCGGAAAAGCTGAAAATCGGACACGTATTCGGGGCGGGAGTATTTCCGAAATTTGCCGTTCTCAATCCCGAATTTACCTTTACCATTCCCGAATATCAGATGAAATCGGGAATTTACGATATCATGTCCCACATTCTCGAACAATATTTTTCGGGGGAGGACGACAATACGTCCGACTATATCGCGGAGGGTTTGCTCCGTTCGCTCATTCACAGTGCGGAAATCGCCGTAAAAAATCCCCGAGACTACGAAGCCAGAAGCAATATCATGTGGACGGCTACATGGGCGCTGAACACGCTCATCGCTCAGGGGAAGTCCACCGATTGGGAAGTTCACATGCTCGGGCAGGCGGTGTCGGCGCATACGGACGCCACGCACGGCATGACGCTCGCGGCGGTTTCACTTCCGTATTATCGCTATATTCTGCCCTACGGACTGAAAAAGTTCAAACGGTATGCCGTCAACGTATGGGACGTCGTTCCCGACGGAAAGACGGATGCGGAAATCGCGGCCGAAGGGCTGGACAAAATGGAAGCATGGATGAGGAAAATCGGGCTCGTCATGCGGCTTCGCGAGCTCGGGGTAAAGGAGAACATGTTCGACGCGATTGCGGACAGCACCCTGATTATGGAAGGCGGATACAAAGTTCTCACCAAAGCGGAAGCGGTACAAATTTTGAAAGAGAGTTATTAAAGGAGGCTTTTATATGAGTAAAACATTGGTTGCATACTTTTCGGCGAGCGGAGTGACCGCGCGCCTTGCGGAGAAAGTAGCGAAAGTCGTAAACGGCGATTTATACGAAATCGTTCCCGCCAAGCCGTACACTGCGGCGGATTTGGATTGGACGAACGATAAAAGCCGTTCCAGCGTGGAAATGAAAAATAAGTCTTTCCGTCCCGAAATTTCGGGCAAGGCGGAAAACATGTCGGATTACGATACGATTTATCTCGGATTTCCCATTTGGTGGTACGTCGCTCCGACGATCGTCAATACGTTTTTGGAAAGTTACGATTTGAGCGGAAAGACGATCATTCCGTTTGCGACGAGCGGCAGCAGCGGCATGGGCGGTACGAACGCAGAATTGAAAAATTCCTGTAAGGGTGCGATTTTGAAGGAGGGAAAACGCTTTTCCTCCGATGCGACCGAAAAAGAAATCGAAACTTGGGCGAAGGGTTTTTCAAAATAAAACAAATCCCGCTTTGAGCAAGGAGAAACGCTTATGGATAAAGTTACGGCTGAGGATAAAACGACAGGCCAAAATAAGGTCACGGCGGGGAAAGACGCGCTCGGCGATTTTGCTCCGCAATTTGCTCACCTCAACGACGAGGTTCTGTTCGGAGAGGTCTGGTCGAGAGAGGATAAACTTTCGCCCCGCGATCGCAGCATCATTACGATCACTGCGTTATTGACGAGCGGTATTTTCGATTCTTCTTTTTCCTTTCATTTGAAAAAAGCGAAAGAAAACGGCGTGACCAAGACGGAAATAGCGGAAATTCTCACGCAACTCGCTTTTTACAGCGGCTGGCCGAAGGCGTGGTCGGCGTTTCGGCTCGCCAAAGAGATTTGGGCGGAAGGGACCTCCGTGAAGGAATTTTCAAACGTATCTCTTTTTCCGATCGGGGAACCGAATGTCGCGTATGCAAAATATTTCGACGGAAACAGCTATCTTGCGCCGCTCGCTTTGAACGGCGTCAGAATTTCCAATGTCACTTTCGAGCCCGGTTGCCGCAATCATTGGCACATTCATAAGGCAAAGAGCGGCGGCGGACAAATATTGCTCTGTACGGAGGGAGAGGGCTGGTATCAGGAATGGGGAAAGTCCGCAAAGAGACTCCGTGCGGGCGACTGCGTTACGATTCCCGCGGGGGTAAAACATTGGCACGGAGCGGCGAAAGACGGTTGGTTTTCGCATCTTTCCGTCGAGGTTCCGGGCGAGGATATGGAAAACGAGTGGCTGGAAAGCGTCAATCAGGCGGATTATGACGCTCTCGACGCTGAGAAATAAAGCGTGCGGAACTCCGCAGGGAGACGGAAAATGGAATACAGAATCAATCGCCGTACGGGAGATAAAATAAGCGTCATCGGCTTCGGTACGAGCGCTATTCCCCAAACGGAAGAAAAACAATTTATCAAAACACTGAATTTAGCTTACGAGAACGGAATCAACTATTACGACCTCGCCACGAGCGACGCCTCGTGTTTTCCCGTTTTCGGAAAGGCCTTTGAAGGAGTGCGCGGGAACCTCATGTATCAGCTGCATTTCGGCGCCGATTATACGAAGGGCGGTTACGGTTGGACGACGGACGCGGAGACAATAAAACGTTCCGTGGAATGGCAGCTTCGACAATTGAAAACAGATTATATCGACTATGCGTTTATCCATTGTATGGACGAGGCTTCCGATTGGAAAAAGTACGGGGACGGCGGAACGCTCGGCTATATCGGGCGCTTGAAGGAACAGGGCGTCGTCAGACATATCGGAATGTCGTCCCATTCTCCTTCGATGGTGCAAAAGGTATTGGACGGCATGGCGCTCGACATGGTGATGTTCAGCATTAATCCCGCTTATGATTTCGAGCGCGGCGACGAATACGGAATAGGTTCGTGCGCGGAGCGCCAAAAGCTGTACCGTCGCTGCGAAGCTGCGGGCGTGGGAATTTCCGTCATGAAAGCATTTTCGGGCGGCCAGCTTCTTTCGGAAAAAACGTCTCCTTTCGGAAAAGCGCTTACAGAGTATCAGTGTATACGCTATGCGCTCGATAAACCGGGAGTTTTAACGGTTCTGCCGGGCGTCCGCGGAGAAAGCGATTTAAGAAGGATTCTCGGATATCTGTCGGCTAGCGAAGAAGAAAAGGACTATTCGGTTATCGCTTCATTCACGCCGAAGGAAGCGGACGGGAAATGCGTGTATTGTAATCATTGTCAGCCCTGTCCTGCGGGGATCGATATAGGCATGGCAAATAAATATTACGACCTTGCACGGGCGGGGGACGTTTTGGCGGCCGATCACTATAAAAAATTGGAAAAGAATGCTTCGGATTGTATCGCGTGCGGACATTGTAACCGCCGTTGTCCTTTCCATGTCGATCAGATGTCCAGAATCAAGGAAATTGCCGCATATTTTCGAGAAAAACAATAAGGAGAGTTATAGAGTATGGGATATTTAGGAGAAGAAATAAAAAAACTCGGCTTCGGACTCATGCGTTTACCGCAAAAAGACGGCAAAATCGACATCGAACAGACGAAAGAAATGGTGGATTTGTTTTTAGGGGCAGGTTTTACATATTTCGACACCGCTTGGGCTTATGCGGGGAGCGAGGAAGCAATTCGTGAGGCGCTCGTCGAGAGATACCCCCGCGAGCATTATCAACTTGCGACGAAAAATGCCGCATGGATCGGCTGTAAAACGAGGGAAGAAGCGATTGCTCAATTCGATACTTCGTTAAAACGAACGGGAGCGGGATATTTCGATTTTTATCTGCTCCACAACCTCGGGGAAAGCCGTACGCATTATTTCGACGATTTTGACCTTTGGTCTTGGGTATGGGAAAAGAAGCGCGAAGGACTCGTCAAGCATGTCGGTTTTTCTTTCCATTCCACGCCGGAGGAATTGGAAACGATTTTGACTGCTCACCCCGAAATGGAATTTGTGCAGTTGCAAATCAATTATGCCGATTGGGAAAATCCTGCCGTACAATCCCGCGCTTGTTATGAGGTCGCGAGAAAACACGGAAAGCCCGTCATTATTATGGAACCCGTCAAAGGCGGCATGTTAGCGACTCCTCCCGCATCCGTGACGGAAATTCTCAAACGTGCGGAACCGGATTCGTCGCCCGCCTCTTGGGCGATTCGCTTCGCCGCAGATCTCGATGGGGTCATCACGGTGCTTTCGGGCATGAGCGATTTGGCGCAGATGCGGGATAATCTCTCGCACATGAAGGACTTCACCCGCCTCACGAAAGAAGAACGCGCTACGCTTTCTCTGGCGCAGGAAGCACTTCGGAAAATTCCGTTGATTCCTTGCACGACGTGTAATTATTGTGCGAAAGTTTGTCCGAAAAATATCGGTATTTCCGGAACATTCTCCGCTTTGAACTGCCTTACTTTATACGAGGATATGGCGCGGGCGAAGCATCAGGAAGAATGGTTAGTATCGGGACACGGAAAGGCCTCCGCGACGGATTGCATCAAATGCGGCCGCTGCGAACAGGCCTGCCCGCAACATATCTCTATTCGCAAAGAGCTCGAAAGAGCAGCAAAAGAATTTTATGGAAAGGAGTAAAAACTTATGATAGAAAATATACTTGCCCGAAAGGGGATTTCTTTGAAAATCAGATTGACGGTCAAAAGTTTGGTTTCTGCAGGCGTTATTATTCTTGCGGTAGTGTTACCGCAGCTTGTGCATCTCGCCGCGGGACCTTCGGGCGGAATGACATGGCTTCCCATGTATCTGCCCGTATTGCTGGGCGGCTGCCTGCTCGGAACGTGGTGGGGGATCGGAGTAGGAATTCTCTCTCCTCTCGTCAGCTTTGTCATCACCTCAGCTATGGGGAGCGCGATGCCTGCGTCCGCTCGTCTGCCGTTCATGATGGCAGAACTCGCCGTATTCGCGGCTGTTTCCGGACTTTTTTCTGCAAAGATTTCCGAAAACGGCTGGATGGCATTTCCCGCAGTATTGCTCGCGGCGGTAAGCGGCCGCGCGGTATTCCTTCTCCTTACGGCGATTTTCCAAAGCGTTGCACCCTTTACGGTTTCCGTTGTTTGGTCGCAGATTCAGAGCGGTTTTATCGGTTTGATTTTACAGGCCGTGCTCGTGCCGCTCATGGTTATGGGGATACGTGCACTCATGCGGAGAGAGAAGAATGACTGATTTAGAACTCGCAAAACGGAATCTCGCGGGGCATACGATTTGTCTTTGTAAAGACGGAAATCTCTTGACGAGCGATAAGCGCGGGATTTCTCCGATGATGGATTTTATCGAAGAAGACCGCGACGTGGCGGGATATTCCGTTGCGGATAAGATAGTCGGAAAAGC
This sequence comes from uncultured bacterium, assembly GCA_934871445.1. Lineage (GTDB taxonomy): Bacteria > Bacillota > Clostridia > Christensenellales > Borkfalkiaceae > Scatosoma. The sequence continues at coordinate 6,924 of CAKXBD010000061.1, forward strand.
GGCGGCGTTTCTTTTCGTCCTTGCGGGAATCACGGAGGTTTACGCGGAAGTCGTATCCTCCGAAGGAAAAAGGGTTTTGGACGAACACGGTATTCCCTGTTCGTTTTCCGTCATGACGGAAAACATCGTCAATCGGAAAGGCGACGGAATGTGCCCTATGGAATCCGCCGTGAAGGAGGAAAATGATCCTAAAAAAGCCTATGCGCTTTTGAAGGCAAAACTTTCCGAAAAGAATTAAAGAAAGTGCGATTGAAAAATTTTTCGATCGCACTTTTTTAGTTTCGCTAACAATATCTGCTTTCGAAATTGCCAAATCGCCAGCATTTCACTAAAAAGCCAAAAAGTGAATATATAATAGCAAAAAATTTTATTGCAATTTTCAAAGAAAACCGTTATAATAGAAATAACGGTAATGGGTGCTGAATTTTGTAATAAGTAATTATATTTTCGCTCCCCGTTTTTAGAAGATTACAGAAATATTTTTGAACTCCCGAATTTTTAAGGGGGAAAAGGAGCAGACCAATGGAAAAAAGAATCCCCGTCGTAGTTGTCAAACAACTGACGGATACGCGAAAAATTCTTTCCGCTTTGCGGAAATACGGTATCCGCTGTGCGGAAATCACTTTCCGAACGGATTGTGCGGCGGAAGCCATTAGCTTGGCGGTAAAAGAATTTCCCGATATGGAGATAGGCGCGGGCACGGTCATCGACGGAAAGCAGTGCGAAAAAGCGCTCGCCGCAGGCGCGAAATTTATCGTTTCCCCGGGCCTTTCCGCAGAGGTGGCGGAAATGTGTAAAGAGAAGGGGGTTCCGTATTATCCCGGCTGCGTCACGCCTACGGAAATCATGCAGGCTTTATCTTTAGGAATTACTACGGTAAAATTCTTTCCCGCGAATATTTACGGCGGCTTAAAAGCGTTAAAGGCGCTTTCCGCGCCGTTTCCGCAGGTCAGATTTATTCCCACGGGCGGCGTAAATAAAGAAAATATGGACGAATACCTGTCGTTTGAAAAAGTAGCGGCGGTAGGCGGCAGCTTTTTTGTGGAGGAGGCATTGTCGGAATGAAAAAAGCAATTACCTTTGGAGAACTCATGCTGCGTTTAGCGCCCGAGAATTATCTTCGTTTCGTGCAGAGTGAAAAATACGAAGCCACCTTCGGCGGTGCGGAAGCCAATGTCGCGGTGAGCCTTGCCAATTACGGAATAGACGCGGCGTTCGTCAGTAAACTCCCGTCGCACGAAATCGGTCAAGCCGCGGTAAACAGTCTGAGAAAATTCGGCGTAGATACTTCTCTCGTCGTTCGCGGCGGAGAGCGCGTGGGGATTTATTTTTGCGAAAAAGGCGCCAGCCAACGCCCTTCCAAGGTCATTTACGACCGCGCCCATAGCAGTATCGCAGCGGCGGAACGGGGCGACTTCGATTGGCGGAAAATTTTTGACGGAGCCGATTGGTTTCATTTTACGGGGATAACGCCCGCCCTTTCGGAAAATACGGCGGAAATCTGTCTCGACGCGGCAAAGACGGCGAAAAAGCTCGGTGTTATGGTTTCTTGTGACCTCAATTTCCGCAAGAAACTTTGGAGTAAAGAGAGGGCGGGAAAAGTCATGGGCGAGCTTTGTCGTTTCGTGGATTACTGTATCGCCAACGAAGAGGACGCAAAGGACGTTTTCGGAATAGAGGCGGAAAATACGAACATTTACGGCGGAAAATTGAACGAAGCCGGATATATCTCCGTCGCGGAAAAGCTATCGGAAAAATTCGGCTTCAAAGGGGTGGCAATCACGCTGAGAGAAAGCCTCTCCGCCAGTGACAATAATTGGAGCGGCATGCTCTATACGGGCGGACAGGCGTATTTTTCAAAGAAGTATGCCGTGCATATCGTGGATAGGGTCGGCGGCGGCGACAGTTTTGGCGGCGGGCTCATCTATTCCCTGTTAAACGATTACGAGCCTCAAAGAGCCATTGAATTTGCCGTCGCGGCAAGCTGTCTCAAACACAGCATCGAAGGGGATTATAATCTCGTTTCGGCGAATGAAGTGGAGAGTCTTGCAAACGGAAATGCCAGCGGCAGAGTACAGCGATAAATTTCAACAGATCAATAAATCCCCACCCTGCCGAAAGGCAGGGCGGGGATTGTCTTATTTCATAATTACGGGAAAAACGAACAATTATCGCATCCATGGTTACAGACAAAACGAATAATTGTCGTATTTCATGGCTATAAGCAAAGCTCGCCGGTCACGATTGACTGAATTTTTTATATTGTAGAGGGGTGAGAGAAACTCTTTTCTTAAACAGGCGCGAAAAGTAGCTGTAATCGTCGAAACCCACGGTTTCGGCTACCCGCTTTAACGGCAGACCTTCGATAATCAGCTTTTTTGCCTCTTTCAGTTTTTCGTCGATAGCGTAATCGATGATAGACTTTCCCGTTTCCCTGCGAAATACGGCGGCGCAGTGTGCGGGGGAAAAGAAAGTTTCGTTTCCGATATTCTCCAAAGTAATTTCCTTTCCGAGATTATCGGAGATAAATTTTTTGATTTTCAACGTCAAAGGACTGAAATTTTTGGTGTTCAGATTGACGGCGAGTTGTTTGAGTATACATCGGAGAATGAGCGTCAGGCGCTCGGAATCGTCCGTCATTTGGGCATGAATCTCATCGCAGGCGGAAAGGAGCAGCCTTATTTCATTAGTCACGCCGCCGATAATATGTAGCGGCAGGGAGAGGGGCTCGTCGTCGAGGGCGGGATAGAAATTGAAACTAACATAGTTTGAATTTTCAAAGGCTTTTCTGACGCGCGTAGCGTTTTTGGGCGCATAGAGCACGTCCCCGCTTTTTAAGGCGACGGTCTTTTTATTGATGACGTACTCCAAAGAGCCGTTCAATAACAGAGTGAGCTCGCAGAAATTGATAGTGGATTTCGGTACCATACCCAAACTTACGAATTTATTATGCTTGAAATAGCAAAGTTGCATAGCAATCCTTCTTTGTTGTACTTGAAACAACACAGCTCCATGAAAATCCTCGGATAGTGCTAAAAATTGCAAATACGGCGCAGATTATTTATTGATTTTGTGCAAAAAAGTGATATAATTATACCACGGAGACAAAGGAATGTCAAGATTTATCTTTGCGAGGAGAGCAGAAGAATGATAAAATTGTGCGCATTTGCCGATGAAGCGGCGGAAAATCTGGAAGGCCAGATTTCTGCGCTGAATAAAAACCGTATCGGATATATTGAAATCCGCAGTATTTCAGGAAAAAACGTAGTCGATTTTACGCCATTTGAAGCGGCGGAATACGAAAAGAGGCTGACGGACGGAGGAATTGCCGTATGGTCGATAGGTTCGCCCTTAGGAAAGGCGGATATAGATGTGCGTTTTTCCGAGTATTTGGAAAAGGTAAAGAGAGTATGCGAGACGGCGAATATCTTTCATACGGATAAAATCCGCGTATTCAGTTTTTTCCATGCCTATAAAGAGAGGAATAAAGTTCTCGATTACCTCGGCGGCATGGTGGAAACGGCGGCTTCCTTCGGGGTGAAGCTGTACCACGAAAACGAGAAAGAAATTTACGGGGATACGGCGGAACGGGTTTCGGATCTCCTGAAAACCGTAAAGGGATTGGGCGGAGTATATGACCCCGCGAATTACGTTCAGGTCGGACAGGATATGGAGCGGGCGTTAGAATTGGTATTCGATAAAAGCGATTATTTTCATATCAAAGACGCGATATTTTCTACGGGCGAAATCGTTCCCGCGGGGCTGGGCGACGGCTGTATTTTGCGATTGCTCGACAAAATCGATACGGATACGGTGCTCACGCTCGAACCGCATCTGGCGCTCTTTTCCGCTTATCGGAATATCGACGCAAGCGAACTTAGACATAAATTCCTGTACGCCGATAATGCTTCCGCGTTCGACGCGGCGGCGGACGCGCTGAAAGGCCTGCTGGAAAAATCGGGTTATCGGGAAAAAGACGAGGGCTATGAACGCGAATGAAAGGGACGATGTGGAAAGCTGTCCCCGCCCCTTGGCGGAGGTAGAAAAAAGTATGCGCTATATAGCAAAGGAGCTGTAAGGATGGAAAAAATCAGATTCGGAATTATTGGATTGGGAAATCAAGGTTCGACTTATGCGTTGCAGATTTTTGAAAAGGGAGAAATCGAGAATGGAATGCTTTCGGCAATGTGCGATATCAACCCCGCAAAAATCGAATATGTAAAAGGAAAGACGAAAAACAAGGAGGCAAAATATTTTACCGATTATCAAGAAATGCTGGACAGCGGACTCTGCGACGCGGTGCTGATAGAAACGCCGCACTACCTTCATCCCGAAATGGCGAAGGAATGTTTTGCACGGAATATTCATGTCCTTTGCGAGAAGCCCGCGGGGGTATACGCCAAACAGGTTCGGGAAATGAACGAGGCGGCGGAAAGGAGTCGGGCAAAATTTTCGGTAATGTTCAATCAGCGCACGAATTGCGTTTACCGTAAAATGCGCGAAATCGTACGTTCGGGCGGGATTGGCGAATTACAGCGCGTGACTTGGATTATCACCGATTGGTACCGACCTCGGTTCTATTATCAAACGGGCGGCTGGCGCGCGACGTGGTCGGGGGAAGGGGGCGGAGTGCTCATCAATCAATGCCCGCATCAGCTCGACCTCGTTT
>CAKXBD010000062.1:0-11329 GCA_934871445.1 uncultured bacterium
CTTTACTTGTATGCCACAAAGCCCGCGACACCGTTCACGAAAATGTATTTCGTTTTTAGGTGTTCAAACTTTAACGACACTGGTGGAGCTAAGGGGAGTCGAACCCCTGACCTTTTGAATGCCATTCAAACGCGCTACCAACTGCGCTATAACCCCAACTAATTTAACGTAATTATTTTACAGGATTTTTCTTTCTTTGTCAAGCAAAACTTTCTTGTTTTCGATAATAATTTAATCATATTTTTAGAGCGTAACGAAACATTCGAAAGCAGAGTTTCGTTACGCCTTGCTTTTTACCTTCATGAGTCGTACAACGGCCGCGCGTTCATTTTCGTCCAGCTTATCCTTGATATATTTAATCGTTTCTTCCAACTGCGGAATCATGACGTATTCCAAGGCGTTGACGCGCCGTTTGTTGCGCTCTATTTCATCGGCGAGCATACGAACCGCCTTTTCGATCTTTGCCAAAAGCACCATTTTCGGAAGCAACGCGGAAACCATTCCGACTGAATAATCTGCCTCACTGGTAATTTCCGAATAGGCGTACGGTAATCCGTCCCCTCTCTTTTCTTTGATAAGCTCTACCCTGGGTACGTCTATACCCATAATACTTTCCGTCGAGCAATCTAATTTAACCAAGAGAGACGGCATGGAGAATGCTGTTTCCGCACGATAGGCGGGAGTCACGGAACGCGCAATAGAAAACTGCTTCAAGGTGAGGGCGAGTTCTTTTTCCACCTCTTCCCGAAGCCGTTTATTTTCTTTAATGATTTCCGTGAAGCGCCGCACCATCTCGTCCGACTTATCTTTCAGAAGTTTATGTCCCCGAACGGCGGTCGAAAGGCGCGCTTTGAGCTTTTTCAGCTCCATGCGGGTAGGATTTACGTTAAGCCTTGCCATTTTCTCCGTCCTCTGCGGTCAGATATTTTTCAAGATATTCGCTGCGGATACGTTTGAGCTCTCCCCTCGGCAGAATTTTCAATAATTTCCACCCTAAATCGAGAGTCTCCTCAATTTTTCTATCCGTATCAAAGCCCTGATTAATATATTCCTTTTCAAACTCTTCCGCGAATTTTGCGTATAATTTATCTGTATCGGAAAGCGCCGCTTCTCCTAAAATAGCGGAAAGCTCTTTACATTCTTTTCCCCTCGCGTATGCAGCAAAGAGCTGATTCATCGTATCCGCATGATCCTCGCGAGTCTTACCGCGCCCGATTCCCTTGTCTTTAAGACGGGACAAAGAGGGCAACACATCTATGGGCGGATTAATGCCTTTTTTATAAAGGTCGCGCGAAAGAATGATCTGTCCTTCGGTGATATATCCCGTAAGGTCGGGAATAGGATGCGTCTTATCGTCCTCCGGCATCGTCAGAATGGGAATCTGCGTAATCGAGCCCCCTTTTCCGCGAATCCGTCCCGCACGCTCGTATAAAGAAGCGAGATCGGTATAGAGATATCCGGGGTATCCCCGTCGTCCGGGTACTTCGCGGCGAGCCGCCGACACTTCCCGAAGCGCCTCCGCATAGTTCGTGATATCTGTCATAATGACGAGAACATGCATACCGCAGTCAAACGCGAGATATTCTGCACAGGTGAGCGCCATACGCGGCGTAGCGATACGTTCTACCGCAGGGTCGTTAGCGAGATTGGTAAAGAGGACGGTACGTTCGATAGCGCCCGTCTTTTTGAAATCGTCCACAAAATACTGTGCTTCCTCAAAGGTAATACCGATTGCGGCAAATACGACGGCGAATTTACAATCTCCGCTTCTGACCTTGGCCTGTCGCGCGATCTGTGCGGCGAGCTCCGCATGCGGCAGACCGCTCATGGAAAATACGGGCAATTTCTGACCGCGCACGAGGGTATTGAGCCCGTCTATCGCCGAAATTCCCGTCTGAATAAATTCGTTGGGATAATCCCGTGCCGCGGGGTTGATCGGTTCACCGTTGATGTCCAATTTCTTTTCGGGAATGACGGGCTCTCCGCCGTCGCGGGGATTTCCCATTCCGTCGAACACTCTTCCGAGCATATCCTGAGAGACGGCCAATTCCTGACTGTGTCCCAAAAAACGGGCCTTGGAGTCGGAAATTTTCAAGCCCTGCGAATTTTCAAAAAGCTGTACGACGGCCTTATCGCGATTAATTTCCAATACTTTTCCGCGGCGAATTTCGCCGTCCGCGCCCACAATATCCACCAATTCGTTATATTTGACGCCCTCCACGCCCTCCACCAGCATGAGCGGCCCAACCACTTCGCGGATCGTTTTATATTCCTTAAACATCGTCGCCGCCTCCCTGTGCCAGCGCTTTTAACTGCGTATTCATCTCCTTGAATATCCCGTCGAATTCGGAAATATTTTCTTCGGAGATATATTTTGCCCGCCCGATTTTCTCCTTGCAGGAGCAGGCAAGAATATCGTCGAGATCGGCATAATTTGCAATCGCTTCCCCCGCAAGCCGATGAAATTCATAGATGAGCTTCAACATCAGAAATTGTTTTTGCATGGACGTATAAGTATCCACTTCATGGAATGCGTTCTGATGCAGATAATCCTCGCGGATAATTTTAGCGGTCTCCATAGTGAGTCTGTCTTTCGAGGAAAGCGCGTCCATACCGACGAGCCTCACAATTTCGTCGAGAGAAGCCTCCTCCTGCAAAATCGTCATTACAAATTGACGATAGTGGAAAAAATCTCTTCCCACGTTTTCGTCGTACCATTCTCTCATTCTGTCCGCATAGAGTGAATAGCTCACCAGCCAGTCGATCGCGGGGAAATGCCGTTTATAGGCGAGGGAAGCGCTCAGTCCCCAGAATACCTTGACGATGCGCAGCGTAGCTTGCGAGACGGGTTCGCTCAGATCCCCGCCGGGCGGAGACACCGCCCCGATTGCACTGACCGAACCGATTTTTTCGTTTGTTCCGAGAAGTTTGACGATTCCCGCGCGCTCGTAAAATTCTGCCAGACGGCTAGAAAGATAAGCGGGATACCCTTCGTCGCCGGGCATTTCTTCAAGCCGTCCGCTCATCTCGCGCAGAGCCTCCGCCCAACGGGAGGTAGAATCGGCCATAATGGCGACGTTATAGCCCATATCGCGGAAATATTCCGCGATCGTAATTCCCGTATAGATAGACGCTTCGCGCGCCGCCACAGGCATGTCGGAGGTATTGGCGATAAGAACGGTGCGTTTCATCAGCGGTTCTCCCGTTTTTGGGTCTTTGAGTTCGGGAAATTCATTGAGCACGTCCGTCATTTCGTTGCCGCGCTCTCCGCAGCCGACATAGACGATAATATCCGCGTCCGCCCATTTCGCCAGCTGATGCTGAACGACGGTCTTGCCGCTTCCGAAAGGCCCGGGTACCGCCGCCACGCCCCCCTTCGCGATCGGAAACAGCGTATCGATAACGCGCTGTCCCGTCACCATAGGCTTGTTCGGAGACAATTTCTCGCGGTAAGGACGCCCCTTTCTGACCGGCCATTTCCGGAGCATGCAGAGGGGCATACTTCCCTTTTCCGTGTCGAGCACGGCCACAGTCTCTTCGATAGTGTAGTCTCCTTCTGCGACGGAAAGCACCTTTCCTTTCATTCCGTTCGGAACCATAATGCGGTGTTCGACGATTTCCGTTTCCCAGACCACGCCCAAAACATCGCCTTCCGAAACAAGGTCTCCCGCTTTGACGCGGGGAATGAAATGCCACTTTTTATTGCGGTCGAGATTATTGACGGAAACGCCTCTCGAAATACGGTCGCCGTATTTGAAATAGAGTGCGGTCAAAGGGCGCTGTATGCCGTCGAAAATGCCCGTGATGAGTCCCGGCGCCAACTCCGCCGAAAGGGGTTCTCCCGTGGAATACACTTCTTCTCCCGGCCCCAGTCCCGACGTTTCCTCGTAGACCTGAATGGAAGCCTTGTCGCCGCGCAATTCTATGATTTCTCCGATAAGTCCCTTTTCGGATACACGGACCACATCGTACATTTTCGCGTCCGCCATGTTCTCCGCGATAATCAGGGGGCCGGAAATTTTTACTGTCTTGCCTGCCATGAATTTTTCCTCGCTTACTCTCTGTTGAACAAAATGTCCACGCCGAGCGCCCTTTCCATGGCGCTCTTCAATATTTCCATGCCGTAGCCCGAACTTCCCGAGGCCGATGGAATACTCAGAATTACGGGATACGGCTCCTCGTCAAAACGCTTCAAAAATTCGGACAACGGCCGCGCAAGCTCTTCGGTCAGAAAAATAATCTGATACTCTTTCGCTATTTTTCTCAATATTTCCCGCGCCTTTTTTTCGTTTTCGGCGGGGAACGCCGCAACGCCCGCCGCCTTGAACACCATAATGCTGTCGCCGTCACCGACAATCGCCATTTTTCCCGTCATACCTTCTCCTTTTCTGCCGATACGCTTTCTTAAAAAAACGTCACTCGGCTGCGGTCCCGATTTTTATAGAAGTCTCAGCCGTCTTTTGATTTCCTGCTCTTTCATTCCCGCCAAAAGACAGACGAAAATAATTCTCACGTTTTCGATCTCCATGCGCCTGCGAAAAACGTAAAAGAGAAACGGTTGACTTTTTTCCAGCTCAAACCTCTTTTCAAAAAAGAATTCCGCTTCTCGGGAATCGCGCATTTTTTCCGCGGCGGTAAACGCCTGCCCCGCCTCTTTTGCTTCAAAACATGCTCTGCCGAATTCCGTATACGGCGTCTTTTCCAAAACTGCCCTTTCTCCGTCAAACAACTTTTTCAGCTGTTCGTCGTTCAGTTTTCCGCCCGAAACAAAGGCCTTTACGGCGTTTTCCTTGTCCGAAGAACGAAAGACGGTGAGGATATTCGACATATCCGCCTTGGCCGTCAGGAGTTTTTTCAATACTTTATTTTTCCCGCAATTTTCTTGAAGATGCGCAAACAACGCTTTTTCAAATAACACGCCGACCGCCGCTCCCGAAGCGTCCTCGGCGGAGAGGAGTTCCTCGGCCTTTGTCAAAGCCTCGCCAAGATTCTTTCCGAGGCGGGAAAAATCCCGATTTTCCAAACATTTTACCAATTCCGCGACCGAAATCAGCCCTTCGGGAGCCAGCAGCTTTTCCGCATCTGTTTCCAAATATTTGGCTTTCAGGAGCGCTTTGGCGTTATGAAAATCGCGCGGAGAGAGCAAATAAACGGCCTCTGCCCGCGACGGAGCGTATTCGCGGATAAAATCGTCGAGCGCCCTTTCCTCTGCCGTGACGAGGGTTTCAAAATCGTATGCGGACTCCGCCGCCGCGCCGCTTCCGAAGCCGCTCTCGGAAAGGACTCGGAAAGCCTCTTGCGCACTGCCCTCGCAGAGCTTAAAAATTCTGTCTTTGAGGAGATATTTCTCCCGCGCGGCAATTACGCCGTTCGTATAAATGACGTCTATTCCCATAGCCGCCCCCCGTCAATCCGCGCGGAAAATTTCCGCCGCGATTTCCGCCTGATGCGCGTCCCGATCCGCCGATAAAAGCGCTTCATAGGAAAGATCTTTATCGCTCGAAACGCCCCTTAAAATAAATCCGCCCCCGATGTCGGCCTTTTTGGCGGAAATTTTCAATTTTTTCTCTTCGATGACGGGCAATCTCGCCGCCGAGGGGACGTAAGAATAATTCGCGGCAAAAAAAATTTCATCGCCCTCGTCCGCATAATTTTTCAGCAGCCGCTCGGTCAGAGCGAGACATTCCTCCTCGTTCAAATCGACGAGTTTTTTCAGTGCCGAAGCGTAAATCGCGTCGATGACGCGACGCTTTTCGGAAAGCAGAATTTTGGCGGAATCCAACCGCGCGGCCGCGGCTTTCCGCTCAAAAATCCCCGATGTTTTTTCCCTGACCTCCGCTTCCGATTCGCGGCGGCCCTTTTCCGCACGGGCGGAAGCTGCCGCAATGACGGCCGCCGCCTTTTCTTCCGCGGTTTTGAGAATCTCTCCCGCCTCTTGTTCCGCGTCGGAAAGAATCCTTTCCACAATCGCTTCTTTACTCATGGCGCGCCCTTAAATCTGTCCGACGAGCATAATGGAGATGATGAGTCCGAGAATAGCGTAAAACTCAATCATACCGGGATAGACGATAAGTTTTCCCGAAAGGGAATCCTGTTTCCCGACGGCATAGATACAGTTGACCGCCGACTTTCCCTGAAAGATACCGGAGACGAGGCCGGAAATCGCCATGGGCATTACGGCGCCGAAAATCGCCCAGCCCTGTGCGGTGACCATATCCATTCCCAGCTTGCCCGAAGCGATAATGCCGATAATAAAGCCGTAAATTCCCTGCGTTGCGGGCAGAAGCACGAGCACCATCACTTTACCGAACTTTTTGGGATTTTCGCCCAAAACGCCGGCGGCGGCGCTGCCCGTCTTGAAAAGCCCCACGCAGGAGCCGATACCGCAAAGCAGCACGCAGAGCGCAATTCCCGCCATAGCGATGGCATAACCGGTTGTAAACATAAACAATCCTCCGAAAATTTTCTATTTCTATCAATAATTTTTTATTGTTTTTTCTTCCGTTCAGCGGTTCTTTATCGATTTTTTACCGAGTCCGTTCAGACCGCCTTGGAAGGCAAAAGGTAAATATATTTGTGTTTGGAGCCGAGGGGAGAAAACAATTCCCCTTCCCCCTCGAAAAATCTTCCGTAAAACTCGACGTATTGCAGTCTCGCGTCGTGGATATAGGCTCCCAAAAGGCTCATGACGAGATTGAAAGCATGCCCCACGACCATCAGCAGCGCTCCGAGGACAATCAGCGCAACGTTGCCGCCCGTGAGAAAGCCCACGGCATACTGCGAAACGATCTGCGCGATGACCGCGCCCGAAAGCATGAGCCCGTAAAGCCTTGCATAGCTTAAAATATCCGAAGCGTAATTGATGATTCCGTAAGCCGCCCCGAAGCCCTTCGTCACCTTACCGAGCAATTTTTCCTTTCTTCCCGCCGTGAGCATGGCGGAGAGCAGAGAAACGCCCGCAACAATTCCGCCGACGGTCGCCAGAACGGGCACTCCCGCTTCGTCGATAAACCCGATGACGGCCAACGCCGCGCCCACGGAAAAAATCGCCCACACGAGCCCGTCGAAAATTCCGTCCGCGACGTTTCCTCTGCGCCATTCCTGCGCCGCGCGGCACATGTATCCCGCGAACAACTGCACGATTCCGATGAGGAGGCTGATGATTAAAACGCTCGGAACGGAAATTCCCGCAAACGACCACATGTCGCTCTGCGCATCGGGCATGACCGTCTTTATGAAAGGCAAAGGCAACCCGAATACGGAATTGAACAGCACTCCCCAGAAGATCGAAAACAATCCCCCGATGGCAAAGACTGCAGAAAGCCGTTTGAGTCCGCTCTCCCTCGCACGGTGCTTATACCAAATCCAGCCGCCGCCGAGAAGCATCAAAATTCCGTAGCCGATGTCTCCCATGATGAAGCCCAAAAACAGGCTGTAAAAGAACGCCATGACGGTATTGGGGTCGATTTCCCGATAATTGGGCGGGGAATACATATTCGTAATTTCTTCAAAGTTTCTCACCGCGGCGTTGTTTTTCATGAGGGTGGGCGGCATTTCGTCGGCGGCGGGCTCGGAAAACTCGAAATAGACCGCCTTGCTTACGGAAACGAGCGTTTCTTTCACTCCTTCTTCCGCCTCGGCGGGAACATAGGCCTCCAAGAGAAAAGTGCGTTCCGTAACGCGGAGTTTATCGGAAAGCTCCTCCTTTTCGAGCGCAAAGCCGAGAAAATCGCAATAGATTTTCAAAGGACGGATTTCCGAATTCAATTCATACAGAGCGTAGGCGTTCGCCTGTAAATCCCGCTCCAATCTTTTCTGTTCTTCCAATAGCGACGCATACAGCGCCTTTCCCGTTTCCCCGCCTCCAAAGGGACAGGGAACGAATCCCGCCTCCGCAAGGATTGCTTCCGCCTCGTCCGAATAGTCCCGATGAAAGAATACCGACAACAGGATATTTTCCTCGTCTGCCAAAGCCGCGGAATACGCGGCGAGCGGGAGAAGTTCCAAGTCCTTCGACAGCTTGTCTTTCGCCGCGACGGGAAACGTTCCCAATCGCGCGCGAGTGTGCGGCGAATCCCCGAAGGAATCGAAAGGAATCGACAGAGACGCATAGAGCTTTGCATTTTCCACCGTCCGAAGATTCTGCGAAAGACGGGCCTTCAAAGCGTTTTTTTCGTCCGTCAATCGATTGATGCGGGCAATGAGGGCATCGATCTCCCCCTTTTTCTCCCGCGCCGACATAAAGTCGGTATACGTGACATCAAATCCGTCCTTCAAAATCCCCGATTTGATGTTGTTTTCTCTGTTGTAATTCTCCACTTCCGCGCTTAAAACGGACAACGCCGCTTCCGCGGAAGCGAGATAGCTGCGAAGCTCGTCGCCGCATACGGGAGGGACGGAAGTGTTTTCCGTATCCGCATGCAGTTTTACCTCGACCGCTCCCGTGCGCTGCAAAGCGTCGAGAATAACACCCCTCTCGTAGGACATGGCGATGAGGTTGAGCTTTCGCATTTCAGCAATCGCCATCGCATATCCTCCTTACGATTTTACTGACGGGAAGTTCGAGGCCGTCCATGAGCCGCGCGGCATAAGCCTCGGCCTCCGCTCTTTTTTTTGCGAGCGTCGCACAATACTGCCGTTCCGCTTCCGCTTCGGCATTTTTTAATTGCGTCTCGCGATAAGCCTTGCAGACTTCTTCCGAAGATTTCGCAATCTCCGCGGCGCGCACCTCCGCTTCCGACGCTATCTCTGCCGCTCGTTCGTATGCCCGCGCCCTGCGCTCTGAGGCCTGCGCTTCCGCAGCCGTAATCGATTTGATGATTTCTTCCGTCATAAATCCCCGCTGAAAAATAAAGTTTCTCCTATTCTCTTGATTGCTTAATTAGTCGATTGGATTAAATGAAACTCTATTTATTATTTTATTACTTTTTTAAGATTTTAGCAATCGAACGAATGATAACCGAATGATTTTTTTGTGAAAGCTATACTTAATATACTAAATAATAAACGCAAAAATTTATTCGGCCTTTTCCTTATTCCAACAAAATCCCACCGTTTCCAAAAAGGCACGGGCGATGACGACGCTTCCGACCGCGCCGGGATGTACTCTGTCCCAAGTAATATATGCGGGATACCGATATTTCAAAAGCCTTTCGAATTTTTTCTGTAAATCGATGCACGGAATTCCTTTTTCCGCGGCGATTTTCTTCATGATTCCGCCGTATTCGTCCATGCGTTTTCTCATGGCGTCTTCCGTATTTGTTTCGAGATAGTAAGGCGTCATCCAAATCATTTTTGCCTTGGTATTTTCCGCCATGCGTCTGAGGTTGTCCGCATATTCCTGCGGGCTTACCGCCCATTCCGAAACGGCGGGCGAATCGAATTGCCGCCAAACGTCGTTAAAACCGATGCAGAGCACTACCCAATCGGGTTTAAGAGCGTTTACGTCCGTTTCCCATCTCGCGAGCAAATCGCGGGAAGTGTTTCCCGAAATTCCCATATTGACGGTATGTATTTTTCGTTCGGGATATTCGGCCGCAAGGCAGGAATCGATAAGCCGTACAAAACCGTTTCCGAGCGCAGCCCAATTTCCTTCGCCTACGGGGCGGGCGCGGCCGTCGTCCGTGACGGAATCTCCCGCAAATAAAATCTTCTGACCGTCTTCAAGCAACATAATCTTTTCCTCCAATTTTACCATTTATCGGCAATCCCTTAAATTATAACCGATAACCTCGATTTTGTCAACACCTATATGACAAGTTTTTTAGCTTAAAACCAATCGAAAATTATTCTCTCTCCCAACAATCGCGTTTTCTGTAAGGCAGGGTTCCGATCAGCTGAATTGAAGATCATAAGAACAAAATTTTATGAAAAAATTGAAAAACGGCATTTTTAAGAAGCCGAAGAATTTTACACATTATTTCAGACCGCGGATAACTTCCTGTACTTCATTAAAAAATCGCGACAAATGAAAGCCGTCGGCGACCGCGTGATGAATGTTCATCGTAAGCGGCATGAGCGCTCTATTTCCCGAAAACTCGTATTTTCCCCAAGTCACCACGGGCGCGAGAAATTTACCCTCGTCAAATACATGCAAATCAAAATGGCTATATTTCACCCACGGCAGACAAGTCACGTCGAAAAAGTTCGGAGGTTGGCTTCCGACGATCCCGCGCTCGTTTTCATGTCGGGCGCGATCGGACAAAAATCTTGCGTGAAAGTCGAATAAATCCTCCGAATATTCGGTAACCGATTTTACAAAGGCTTCGTCCTCCCGATAAAAATGCGCATAGGAGGGAGAAATATAATCCCATTTAATTAAATTTCCTTGGTTATCCCAACCGTATTTGAATTCGTCATGGGAATTGACGACCTTGGAAACCGTCCAAATCATGGCGGGATAGAATTTCAACCCGTTCTTCTTCACGTACTCGATCAGCGGCGCCACGTCAATTTCCACGGTCAAACTCATGACAATGCGCATTTTATCGATATAAAATCTGAAAAGCGTCCCCCTTTTCCATGTACTCAAATCTATCTTGGTATAATTCATTTTATTATCCTCATTTTTATTTTTATAAAAAAATTCCCGAACGAAAACTTTCTCATTCGGGAATTTTATTCATCTTTTCCGTTGACTTACTCGGCAAACTCATAGCAGCACGAAGAATGCTGCGTGGGGGGCATGGTTTCGCCTTCGCCCACGAAAACGCTGTTCAGCGTCTTCCCGTCTTCGTTGATGACTCTGTAAGTTCCGGTCTTGGGACAAATGTCGCCGCTGTGCAATCTCATCATAAATTTATACCTCCATAGAACCGCAAAAACGGTCTTTAAGAGCAGTATGCGCACATTGTCCCCGGTTATACGCCTCAATCGATTATTTGTCCATTCCGAGCAAATCTTTATATTCGCCCAAAATCTGCGTGGACATCAATTCCGTATAGGAATCCGCCGTCGATTCTTTCAAGGATTCGTAATACAGATATGAGAAGGAGCCTTCCTTTTCGTTCACCACGTCCTCCCAATTAAAGGTATATACCGCACCTTCGTCATAAACGAAAGAGACATAAATTACGTGCCAGCCGTAATCCGTCGGGCAGACGACATAAGTCCCCGCGCCCTTCTTGATTGCGTATTGAGCCGCATATTCAAACTCCGTCATATAATCGGTCTTATAAGGAGAAACGGTATACCCCATATAGGTATTGAAGAGCCCCGTATCCGTGCTGTACGCAAACGTCAATTCATTGATGACGGAAACCGCCGTATACGATTTCGTTCCCTCGACAAAGTAATCGTTTCGGCCTTCGTCGCCCAAATCCACGCTTCC
>CAKXBD010000062.1:11339-11590 GCA_934871445.1 uncultured bacterium
AAATTGCCCTTTTCGTCAATCGTATAAGCCCCGTTCGTGACATAAGAAGAACTACGATTTCCCGAAGCGGTGAGCCCCGCATATTTCAAATAGCCTTCCATTTCGTCGATAAATTCGTCTATACCGATCTCGTTGGGCTTACACGTATATTTTCCGTCCTCGTCCTTTGTCACCGTACCGTTATAGGCGTATTTGCCGTAATACTGCTTCAACGGCTCGTAACGGGCGTTTTCCCCTTCGCTGTTTTTGAG
>CAKXBD010000063.1 GCA_934871445.1 uncultured bacterium
GCCATATCCACTACGGGAATTCCGCTTTCGCCCATCGCGTCCGAAATCGCCATGACCAGCATGCTGCGAATGTGATCGGAAATATCCTCCGTGCGATAGGTGGAATGGGAGCCCGAAAGCTCAGTCATAAATACGTAAGCGTCCTTGACGCGGAAAGAATAGGTTCCGTAACCGCGGACGCGCACTGCTCCGAAATCGGGGTCGCGGAGCATGATAGGATTTGCCGTCCCCCAACGCTGTTTGGTGAAACGGTTTGTATTTACGAAATAGACTTCCGATTTGAAGGGAGTCTCGAAACCGTATTTCCAAGATAACAGGGAAGTGAGAATCGGCAAGCTGTCCGTATCCAGCTTATAATAGCCCGGCTGAAAGACGTCGGCCATGCGTCCCTTGTCGCAGAATACTGCTACCTGCCCCTCGCGGACAGTCAACGCGGAGCCGCGCTTGATTACATTTTTTCTCGTATCTACTTTATATACGAGCGTATTGGACGAATTATCCGCCCATTCGATTACTTTAAGAAGTGCCATGATATTTCTCCCTCCCGACGCGCAGAAATTCCGCGTCGATTTCTTCATACTATCAGTATACTACTTTTCGTGAATAATGTCAAATGCTGTTTATAAACATCTTTTGTTTCCGAAAGATTCTATAATATTCGTTTCCTTCGCGCTTATTTTTTTCGCTTGACTTTTTCAGGATTTTTCTGTATACTTTTTTTGTATACATTCTCAAATACCGGAGGCGGAAAATGAAAATGATTGAAAGAGCGGTAAAAAGGCTATTCTTTTTGAGTATGCTCTTTTCCGTAATGTTTGTCGCGGGGATTCCCATGATTGTACTCGGCGCGTCGAAGGGAATCATGCCCGTAATGATTATCGGAATTATATTCACTGTGCTTGGATTTTACGGAACCCCCATGTTTTGGGTGTCTTATGGGGGAAAGGTCGGGCTCAAACGGCTCGTGTATGCCGTCACGGAGGAACATCTTCTCACGGTACAGGAAATTGCTTCCCAGCTCTCAAAATCGGAAAAGGAGGTAAGGAGCTTGCTCGATACCTGTTTCCAAAAAGGATATTTGTCCGGATTCGTTCGCAAGGGCGACGAGCTTGCGCTCAATGAAGCGCAGGCTCCCTCCGAAAAATTACACGCGGCGGAATGTCAGTATTGCGGCGCAAAATTTACTTATAAAGGCACGGCTGCCGTCTGTCCCTATTGCGGCGCGATGAACGAGGAGAAAAAGCGGGTATGAAATGCAATAAAATTTTTTGTGCCGCCTTGTTGGCCGCTGTCGTTGCGGGCATGGTCGGCTGTTCGGGAGAAAACTATTCCATAGAGGATAAGGAGTGGCAATTTTCTACGCTTCAAAATACGAGCGACGGAAAAGTATTATTCTGTTCCGATGAGCAGTTGCAGAATTGGCCGGAGGCAGAAGTTCTCGACATGGTCTGTGCGGCGGCGGACGGGACGATAACATTCGTTTCGGGAGAAAGGGAATGGAGCGGAACTTATGAAAAATACGGCGAGGAGGCGGCCGGAACTTCATTATATCGAGCTGATTTCGGCGAGGGTGAGGCGACTTTTCTGACCGTGAGTGCAATAGAGTATGCCGACGGAACGAGAGCGGAAACTTTGATCGTGTCGGGGGAAAAATATACCTTGAATTTTATCGCCGCGCCCGACATACAATAGAGAATCGAACATATCGAGGAAAAGAAGGACGATAGAGAAAAAAAGAGAGCGCAGGCTCTCTTTTTTGCGGACAGGTATTGCTTTTTTCGGTCGAATGTGATATAATAAATATATAGTTATCCGAATGATATATTATCATGCTGCCCGTTCGGGCGGAACGGAAAAATTTTTCAATCGTAAAAAGAGAAGAATAAAAAATCAGTCGGCGTCAAAGCCGAAAAGAGGTATTGTTATGGGAAATTACATATTGAGTTGTTGTTCCACGGCAGATTTGACCAAGGCACATTTTGAGGCCAGAGATATTCATTACATTTGTTTCCATTATGCGCTCGGAGAACAGGAATACCCCGACGACCTCGGTGAGACCGTCCCGTTCGACGAGTTCTATCGCCGTATGGAGGAAGGGGAGATGACTCGGACTTCACAAATCAACGTCGAAGAATTTGTCGAATATTTTACTCCTTTTTTGGAGTCCGGCAAGGACATCGTACACGTTTGCCTTTCCTCGGGAATTTCCGGCGTATATAATTCCGCGACTGCGGCGGCGTCTCTTCTCAAAGAAAAATTCCCCGAAAGAAAAATTTATATCGTGGATTCCCTCGGGGCTTCTTCCGGTTACGGGCTTCTCATGGACAAACTTGCGGACCTTCGCGACGAGGGCATGTCCGCCGCCGATCTCTTTTGCTGGGCCGAGGATCACAAACTCAATGTGCATCATTGGTTCTTCTCCACCGATCTCAAATATTATGTCCGCGGCGGCCGCATTTCCAAGGCTTCGGGCTTTATCGGAAATTTATTGAAAATTTGTCCGCTTCTCAATATGGACGATCTGGGCAGGCTCATTCCGAGATTCAAAATCCGCGGCAAAAAGCGCGTCATCGAAGAAATCGAAAAGAAAATGGAGGAGTTTGCCGAAGACGGTCTCGATTATTCGGGCAAATGCTATATTTCCAATTCCGCCTGTTATGACGATGCCCGCGCGGTTGCAGATATCATAGAAGCCCGCTTCAAAAAATTGAACGGAAAAGTCGAGATTTACAGCGTCGGAACGACGATCGGCAGTCATACGGGGCCGGGAACGGTAGCGCTGTTCTTCTGGGGCAAAAAGCGCACGAGATAACTATAAACATGGGAAATCTCGATAAATGTATGAGATGACTGTCAATATACAAGGCGGCTTAGAATAACGATAAGCATACGAAATTTCATATCGGGAAAAATCCCGTCCGCCGCAGGAAGCGGCGGACGGGATTTTATTTGACATTCAACGGGCAGGGGCGAGCCGAAGGCCCTTTTTTTGTTTGAGCCAAAGAACAGTATCGCGGAGAGTTTCATACAGATCTCTCGGCTTGTAACCGAGTTCTTTCGTCGCCTTTTCATGCGAAAATTTGTCGTTGCTGGAAAGCGTATACAGGGAATATTTCGTATACAGCGGACGGCGTTTTTTGAGCTTTGCGCCGAGTCTGACGAAAGGCAGTCCAAGTTTCGCCAGCCAGACGGGAAGGACAGGGAGTTTTCTGCCGCCGGAAAGCGATTTGACAATATCGAGAATTTCACGGATTTCGTAGTGACGATTGGAGAGGATAAAACATTCCCCGTTTTTTCCCTTTTCCGCCGCGGCCAGAGTGCCTGCCGCGACGTCTCTGACGTCCACGAAGTCGTAACCGCCCTTGACGCAGGCGGGGAGTTTTCCCGAAACGTAGTCGGAAACGAGCTGTACGAGATGATTTCCCGAACAGTCGTAAGGCCCGAGGATTCCCGACGGGTGAACGACGACGGCGTCGAGTCCGTGCCTCGAAAATTCCAAAACGGCCTTTGTGGCGAGGGCTTTCGTCTTGGCATAGGCGCCGTGAACGTTTTCCGCGGAGAAATCCGACGTTTCTTCCAGCACATGCAGGGGCTTTTCGGGAATGGCGTGCACGGAGCTGACGTATACGAATTTTTTGATGTGGTTTTCGAGGGAGAGGAAAAGGAGATTTTTTGTTCCCTCCACATTGACTTGCAGGAGTTTATCGGTCACGCGGTCCGCAATCGTGACGATTCCCGCGGTATGAATGAGGACGATTTCTTCGTCCTCGCCTTTGAGAAAGAGCGGGCGCAGGGAATCCGTATCGGTCACGTCGCCCTTGACGTATTCGACATTTTCGGTAAATTCGGGGGCTTCGGTCGGAAGGATGAGTCCGCGGACTTTTTCGCCGCGTTCCGACAATAATCGCACGATAGTACTTCCGAGGTGGCCGTTTGCTCCCGTTACTACGTATAACTTTTTCATAAATATCACCTCTTTTTTGCAAAGCGTATTGATTTTTAGGTTCAAATTTATTATAATATAGTTAGAAGAAAAAGTAAACAGTCAATTTTAACGTCGCTGCGGAGTTTTTCCCGTAAAACGGTTGTTTTGGCAGGTTATTCGACGGTTTTTCAAAAATTGTCGGACAAGAAGATCCCCGCGCGGGGACTCCGCGACTCGGCGACGTACGCTTTTCAAATTCATTTTATGATAGGAGGCCGAACGTATAATTATGGAAAAAGATTATCGGGTACGAGTAACAAAAATGCTCATTCGTAAGGAATTTACCGAACTCCTCAAAAAGAAACCCATTCAGGAAATTACCGTACGGGAAATTTGCGAACGTACGGGCATCAATCGCAGTACGTTTTACAATCATTATCAGGACGTATACGACCTTTTGGAACAAATCGAAGACGAAATGCTCGGCGAGCTTGCCGAAAATCTCAAAAACGTCGTTTCCGAAAACGATCCCATGAATATGGAGCTCTTCAAGGGAATTTTCAGAAGTCTCATGGAAAATTCGGACATGTGCGTGATTATGCTGGGCGAAAACGGAGATAAGAGTTTTTTATACAGAATGTTAGAGACGGGAAAGGAGAATTGCGTCGCCGCGTATACGAAATATTTTCCGAAAGCGACGGAAGAACAAATCGAAGATTTTTATTCTTTCGTCAGCAACGGTTGCGTAGGATTAATGTCGCGTTGGATTCATGCGGGCATGAAAAAGACTCCCGACGAATTGGCTTCGACGGCAAAAGCGATTATGACGGGTGCGCTCAAATATTTTGAAAACGTATAAAAATACTCTGAATTTTTGAGAGGCGGTAAGAAAAGTATATCAAAATCCCGAAAAGCAAAGCCCGTCAAAAAAGTAAATTCCATAGAAAAGAACAAATTTCTCCGAAAAAGGCGTGTGGCTTGCGCGGCTACACGCCTTTTTGCCGAAAAAAGGGAATTATCGTTGACTTTTTTATATTCCCGCCGTACAATAAAGCCGTAAAAAATTTTACGGGAGGATTTTCAGATGAAAGACAAAAAATCATTCGGACGATTTATCGCCGAAAAGCGAAAGGAGCGCGGCCTCACGCAGGCGGACGTCGCCAAAGCGCTGTATGTGACGGTTACCGCCGTCTCGAAATGGGAAAGGGGCGTCACCTATCCCGACATTACCTTGATTTCCGATTTATGTGAAATTTTGGACGTAAGCGAACGGGAACTGATAGCGGAGGGCAACGACGCCGAATTCCGCCGCATGAAAGCGGAAGCGGAAAGATACAGAAAAATTTCCGACGCTTGGTTCTACGGGCTGACGGGAACATATCTTCTCGCCTTGGTGATCTGCTTTATCTGCAATCTCGCAATAAACAAAACCCTGTCATGGTTCTTTATTGTACTTACTTCTTTAATGACGGCGTTTTCTCTGTTCCCGTCCTGTGCGAAGTTCGTCCGCCGCGGAAAACTTCTCGCCGTGAGCGGAAGTTTTGTTATCTCTTTGCTTCTCTTACTTTTAAGTTGCTGTATCTATACGCGCGGGGATTGGTTCTTTATTGCTCTGACCGCGGTTTTGTTTGCGTTTTCCGTAATTTTTCTGCCGATTTTTATCGCTTTGTATCCCGTTCCGAAGGCTGTGAAGCGGAATAATCCCATAATCAGCGTGGGTGCGGATTTTGTGCTGCTGCTCGCGTTGATTTTAACCTGTCAATTCGGACAATGGAGCGGATTTTTGCGGGGTGTGGAAATTGCCGTACTGTGTTTCGTGCCCGTATTTGCGACTGCGGCCATTCTTTCTTACGTGAAGGCGAATGGCTGGACGAAAGCGGCGTTTTTATGCGTCCTGTGGGGGACGTTCTTCTTATTTGCCGACGCTCTGGTTTCTCTGATTTATCATCAGCCGTATGCGTTCAAAATCAACCTCGCCTGTTGGGAGGAAGAATATCTCAACGGAAACATCATTTTTGTGACTTGGCTCTCCGCCTTTTTATGCGGTTTGGCCCTGTTTATCGTCGGAATCGTGAAAAGCTGCGAAAAGCGGAAAAAGTCGAGAGAGAGCAGTCATAATTAACGGCGAAAACAGGAACGCGGGGAGGCCGCGCGGATAAGAACCGAACGGAAGGCAAGGGGGACAAACACTCATAAAACCGAACGGATAGGCATATTAATAAACGAATAAGCCTTGGAAGGAGCGGTTTCATGAAAGAACAGATTTTGTCCCGCGGCAGCGTCGCGGGGCTGACGGACGAACAGGTGCTTGCCTCCCGTCGGCTCCACGGCGCCAACACCCTTACGAAGCGAAAGAGAAAGGGGTTTTTTCGTCAATATTTGAGCAGTTTCGGCGATCCCATTATCAAGATTTTATTGGTCGCCTTGGCAATCAACGTCATTTTTCTTTTCCGAAATTCCGATTGGATGGAGTCTGCGGGAATCGCCGTGGCGGTATTTCTCGCCACCTTTGTTTCCACTCTGTCCCAATACGGCAGCGAATCGGCCTTTATCGAATTGCAGCGCGCTTCGGCGAACATCGAATGTCGCGTACGGCGTGCGGGCGGAGTCCGTTCTCTGCCCGTCGGGGAGCTCGTCGTCGGAGACATCGTTCTCCTCGAAGCGGGCGAAAAAATTCCCGCGGACGGCTTACTCCTTTCGGGGAAGCTGAGCGTAGACCAATCCGCGCTCAACGGCGAAAGCGCGGAAGCGGAAAAATTGCCGCTGTCCGCCGGCGGGGATTGGGATCTGATGCACAAAAATCAGCTTTTTCGCGGCAGTATCGTCTCCGCGGGGGAAGGCGTCATGCGCGTGGAGCGCGTGGGAGATAAGACCTTTTACGGAGGGCTGGCGCGGGAGATGCAGGACGAACCGCCCGAAAGTCCGCTTCGCGTCAAGCTGGCGGGACTTGCCAAGACGCTCAGTCGTCTGGGATATATCGCGGCCGTTCTCATAGCCTTGGCGGATCTCTTCAACAGCTTTTTCATCGATAACGGAATGAATTTCGCGCTCGCCTTTGCGGATATGCGGAATTGGAAAGTCTGCGTTCCCCGACTCATGCACGCCCTCACGCTGGCAATCGCCATCGTGGTGGTCGCGGTGCCGGAAGGGCTGCCTATGATGATAGCCGTCGTTCTCTCATCGAATATGCTGAGAATGTTGAAGGATAAAGTCATGGTCAGAAAGCCCGTCGGCATAGAGGCTTCGGGAGGGGTGAATATCCTCTTTACCGACAAGACGGGCACGCTCACGAAAGGCGAATTGGAAGCGGTAAAATACATAGACGGGAGCGGGCAGGTATTCGACGGCGTCGATTCCTGCGGAAAAATTGTCGCGGAGCTTTTAAGACTGAACGGAGTATTCAATTCGGGCAGCGTCGTGTCGGCGAATAAGGCTTTGGGCGGAAACGCCACCGACCGCGCGCTGCTCAAAGGCGTTTTGCCGCTCTCCTTCCGCGCGGAGAATTATCTTAAAGTCAGCGCCTTTCCTTTCGACAGTGCCCATAAATTTTCTGCGGCTTGCGTGCGCGCGGAAAACGGCGGAAGCATGCCGATATTCGGGGCAAAATGCACCTTCGTCAAGGGCGCGCCCGAAAAAATTCTGCCGTTTTGCGAAAATTACGTGTCTCCGAACGGTGCGCTTTGTCCCTTCGACGCCGAGGAAATGAGCCGAAAACAACGCGCCATGACTTGTAGGGCGATGCGCGTGCTGGCAGTGGCGGTCACTCGCTCGGACGTGACGGGGGAAAAGGATTTGCACGGGCTTACCTTTGTCGCGCTCGTCGGAATCCGCGACGATATTCGCGCGGAGGTTCCCGCGGCGATTGCCGAGGTCAGGAGAGCGGGAATTCAGGTCGTCATGATTACGGGCGACAATATCGAAACGGCAAAGGCGGTCGCGGAAGAAGTGGGCCTTTTACAACCGTTGCAGGACCTCTCGCCCACGGCAAAAAACAGGGGATTTTCCCATTTCGCGCACAGGGGACGGAACGGATTCAATAGGAAAGACGGAGCGGAAAACCATGCGGAAAACCGTAAGGGGAATTATATGGAAACGCGCATGGGAAACGATGGAAGAAAACTTGCGGAAATGCGCGGGGAAAATCGCGGGAGAAAGCCTGCGGGAATATATACGGAAGATCGTAGGGGAAATCATGAAGAAAATTCCGTGGGGGATCGCGTAGAAAAGAATCGCTTGAATTTTGCGGCGGATAGGGATAACTCCCCTCTCGTCATTACGGGAAAAGAGCTGGCGGCGATGACGGACGAAGAGGTTTTGAAGCTGTTGCCGCGGCTTCGCGTGGTGGCGCGGGCGCTGCCGACGGATAAGAGCCGTCTCGTCCGCTTGGCGCAGTCCAAGGGGCTGGTTACGGGCATGACGGGGGACGGAATCAACGACGCGCCCGCGCTCAAAAAGGCGGACGTCGGCTTCGCTATGGGAACGGGTACGGAGGTCGCCAAAGAGGCGGGCGACATCGTTATCCTCGATAATAATTTTGCCTCGATTGCAAAGGCGATTCGCTACGGCAGAACGATTTTCAAGAGTATCCGAAAATTCGTCGTCTTTCAACTGACCATGAATTTATGTGCCGTCGGCGTGTCGCTCATCGCTCCGTTTATCGGTATAGATACTCCCGTCACGGTCATTCAGATGCTTTGGATAAACATTATTATGGATACGCTGGCGGGATTAGCGTTCGCGGGAGAGCCTCCTTTGAGGGAATATATGGAGGAACGTCCCACTAGACGAAACGAGCCCGTTTTGAGCCGTCACATGATTCGACAGATCGTTTTTACGGGCATCTATACCGTGGGGCTCTGTCTCGTTTTTCTGAAAGCGCCCTTCTTTCGGGAATTTTTCCGCTACGAGGAAAATAAGCTGCCCTTCTATACGGCGTTTTTTGCGCTGTTCGTCTTTTCGGGCGTGTTCAATGCCTTCAATGCGAGGACGGAGAGAATCAATCTGCTCTCGCATTTGAAAAACAATAAGACTTTCGTCGTCTTTATTCTCATCGTCATCGCCGTACAGCTTCTGCTCGTCTATTTCGGCGGCACGCTCTTCCGCTGCTGCGGGCTCGCGCCCAAAGAGCTCGCGTTGACGCTGGCGCTCGCCGCGACCGTCATTCCCGTCGATTTTATCAGAAAGGTTCTCTATAAAAAGGCGGTAAAGAGTCGGGACCGCATTCTCGGCAAACGCTTGAC
Organism: uncultured bacterium; assembly: GCA_934871445.1. Classification (GTDB taxonomy): domain Bacteria; phylum Bacillota; class Clostridia; order Christensenellales; family Borkfalkiaceae; genus Scatosoma. The sequence goes on from CAKXBD010000063.1 coordinate 9,166, forward strand.
GAAAGGGAAGAAATACGGTATAATAAAGAAAAACTTAGGGGAGGAAAGAATTTGACGGAAGAAGAAAAATTTGCGGCTTACGAAAAAATGCACGAGTGGGTAAAAGACGAGGTCGCGCGGCTGACGGAAAAGCTGGAAAAGCTCAAATCGGAGGGAAAGACCAAAACGGTCTCTTACCGTGAGACTTTGGGCTGGCGGACCTATTACAAGGAGCTTTTGGAGCTGTATGAAAGATTCGGGCTTTAAGGGGAAAATTTTTCACAAAGGATTTACAAAACCCGCACATTCCGCAAACGAATTAAATTGACTTTTTTCGCAAATAATAGTACAATCAAAGCATGAGTAAGATTTGCCGAAAATGCGGCTATGAGGCCGACGATAACGCGAAATTCTGTATTCGCTGCGGCGCGCATTTTTCCGAAGACTCCGAGGATAAGGCGGAAGCGGAAACGGAACGGGCGGCGGGCGGAACGCAGGAAAAAGCTCCCGACGAAAATTTGTCGGGACAGGATTTTTCCACGCCTCGGGACGAGAACGAGACAAAAATCGGGGCGGAGTGGCAGGGGAACGGCTGCCGTTGGTACGGTTCGTCGCCCTATTCGGATTCCGCCGACGGAAAATTTTCTGCGGAGGATTATGAATCCCGCCGCAGAGAACAGGTCGAGGCGGCGAAAAAAAAGCGCCTTACGGAGCGAAGGAAGATACTGTTTGCGCTGGCGTTCGTGGGACTTTTGCTCGACTTTATCTGCGGTATCGGTTTTCTGATGTGCCTGCCCGTGGCGATCGTCGCTTCGGTGGACGCAAAGCGGCTGTACGTCTCCGAAAAAAAGACTAGTGCGCAGCTCATCTGGGCCATGGTGGTGGGATATGTCGGTGCGGTGCTCGGATTGATTTTCTTTATTCTTCTCATATAGACGCGGCGCTTCGGCGCGTAGCATAGACATAGCGAGCTTTTTGCGGCTTTGATAAAATTTCATAGGCGTTTCGGCGCGGAGGTACATAATTCTGCATATGGGAGTGCATATGTTGGACAAAAGGACCTCCGCGCTTTTACAATCCATCAACGATTTTTGTTCTTCGGGAACGTACAAAATTTTTTCCGAAGAGGATTTTCTTTCGGCTTTTCCCGAAAAATGGGGCGTCACCGCGGAAGCGCTGGCGCAGATGCTCGATTATCTGTCGGAAAACGGCTACATAAACGTCAAGTATTCGGGCGGAGGCATGTACTGCATCTGTCCGCTTCCCCTCGGCCGCGGCTATTGCGAACAGGAGGCGGAAAAGCGCAGCGAATGCGTTTTGCAGCTCAAATACTTCATGTCCGCGGCGTTTTTCGGTTCCTTCGCGGGCTCGGTGCTCGGCGTTTTGATTTTTGCCGTCATCTATCTCGTCATGCGATGAGTGAGGCGGGAGTGCGCCGAAAGGCTTGACGGGTAAAAAACGGACGGATTGTAAAAAGACCGTACTGCGGAATCAAAAAGGGAGGAATTATGCTGAATAGAAGGGAAAGCGAAGTAATGCAGGCGGTATATTCCCTCTGTCGGGAAGACGGCCGCTGCCTCATCGCGCCGGCGGATCTTTTGAAATTGTTGCCGAAAAAGGAAAAATGCACCGAGGAAAAGCTGGAAAAAATTTTGAAGGCTCTCGAATTGGACGACTATTTTGAAATGATTTCTTCGGACCGAAAAGGCGAAAAAATGTACGTCATCACGCTGCACCCCAACGGCTTCGCGTTCAAGCGCTCTTCCGTGCAGATGCGCCGCGATTTGTTCTTCAAAGTCTCCTGGACCATTCTTTCCGCCATTCTCGCCTTCCTCGTCGGTCTCCTCATGAAACGAATCTTTTGAAGAAATTGTATTTATATGCCCGAATCGGTTTACTTTTTCGGCATAATATGCTATAATACAAACGAATGTTCGCAAAATATGGGCGATAAGGCGCCTTTTCGGGAAAAGGAGCATGAGGAGCGCGAGGTCGCCTGTAACGGAGGGAGAGTTATGGAATTTAAACTTCATTCCCCCTTTCAGCCGACGGGCGATCAGCCGCAGGCGATAGAGAAACTGACGGAAGGGGTGCTGGACGGAATCCGCACGCAGGTATTGGTGGGCGTGACGGGGAGCGGCAAGACGTTCACGATGGCGAACGTCATCAAAAACGTCAACCGCCCGACGCTGGTCATCGCGCATAATAAAACGTTGGCGGCGCAGCTCTGCAACGAGTTTCGGGAGTTTTTTCCCGAAAACCGAGTGGAATATTTCGTTTCGTATTACGACTATTATCAGCCGGAGAGCTATATTCCCTCCACGGATACTTACATTGAAAAGGACCTGAGCCTGAACGACGAAATCGATAAATTGAGGAATTCGGCGACCTGTTCCTTGA
>CAKXBD010000064.1:0-1715 GCA_934871445.1 uncultured bacterium
CTATGAAGCCTCCGAGCTGGACGGCGCGGGAAAGGTCAAGCAATTCTTCTCTATCACTTTACCCTTAATTACTCCCATTACCTTTTATCTTTTGATTACGGGTCTGATTGGCGGTTTGCAATCGTACGCGGATTCGCAAATTTTCGGTGCGGGAGTACAGGGCTCTCAAACAATCGTCTACTTTATTTGGGCGAGGGGAATTAATCAGAGCCGTTACGGTTTGGCGTCCGCTGCTTCCGTATTATTGGCGGTGGTAATTATGATTGTGACTCTGATTCAATTCAAACTTTCGGATAAATGGGTTTACGAGGAGTGACGGTTATGGAAAATGTAAAACAAATCAATACAGATGCAGCGCGTAAGGGTTTACATATCGCCTCGAGGGTGCTCATTTATCTGTTGCTCGTTTTAGGCGCGTTCGTTCTCATGTTTCCCTATATCTGGATGTTATTGACCTCCTTCAAGGACGATTATGAGGCAATGAGTCTCACCCTCGTGCTCTTTCCGAAACACTGGATTTTCAGCAATTACAAAGAAATATGGACGGTAGTCCCGCTGCTCAGAGGCGTGGGTAACACTTTAATCGTGGAAGTTTCCGTCATCGCGGTGGGGACATTCGTCTCCTCCATGGCGGCGTTTAGTTTTGCAAAACTGAAATTGCCCCATAAAAATTTTTGGCTGCTCTTTTTGATGAGCGGTATGATGGTGCCGTATGCGGCGCTCATGATGCCGCAATTCAGGGCCTTTATGGCGCTCAATATGTTTGATACGCTGTGGCCGCTGATTTTGCCGGGCTTGTTCGGAAACATCTCGATGATGTTCTTTCTTATTCAGTATATGCGCGGGATTTCCAATGCCTTTTTTGAAGCGGCGAAAATAGACGGCGCGGGCTATATGCGCATGTTCGTTTCCGTCATGATTCCTATGGTCAAGACGGCGCTTGCCGCCCAGATTATCTTTTGGTTTATCGGTATCTGGAACGATTATTTTGCGCCCGCAATTTATTTGAAAAGCTATGAAACCATGACTTTACAACCCATGATGGCACGCATCAACTCGGATAATTCCGGCGGAACTAACCTGCCGCTCATCATGGCCGGAGCAGTGCTTTCGAGCATTCCCATGTTCGTCATCTATATTACATGTCAGAAATATTTTATCGAATCTTTGGCGATTTCCGGAGTAAAAGGCTGATTTTGACGGAACGCCATAAAAAATAAAGGATACAGGAGGCAAAAAATGAGAAAAAAGTGGATTCGTACGGTTGCAGTGCTGACGACGGCGTTTTCTCTGCTGGCCGCGGCTTGCGGCGAAAGCGGCGGGGGCGGCGGAAACGGGGACTCTTATCAGGATTATAACCCTGATAAGGAGTCGGGCGGCGGACAGTTCGATTTCGACGGGAATTATGCGGCTCCCGAGCTCGTCATCGACGGTAAAGGCGACGACGAGGCATGGAAAAACACGGAAGTTTTGGCTACTTTCGGCCACGGCGGAGCGGCTACCGTAAAGGCATATCGCGGCGAGGAAGCGCTATTCTTCTTTTTCGAGGTGGAAGATACGATTCTTCTTACCGAGGGCAACGCCAACGACGATTCCGTCACGCGCAGCGACAGCATAGAATTTTATCTCGATACCTTGGCGGACGGCGGCTTAAAGCCTCAAAACGACGATTATCAAATCAATCTCGGCATCCACGGTAAGACCAGAATTATGCA
>CAKXBD010000064.1:1725-11400 GCA_934871445.1 uncultured bacterium
CCTGATTTTTGCTGGGTTCCGGCTGGGGTGGGGTAATTTGTACCGTACCAATCGAGTTTGTGGTTGCGCTTGACGGAACTCTCAACGACGGCACGGAGGCAAACGACAAGGGATATAGCGTAGAAGTCATGGTCCCGTATTCGCAAATCGGCATAGAGAAGGACGATACGGTAGCCGTATCTTTCGGTCAGGTAGATAAATTCGGTTCAGGCAGTGCTTCGGGTACCGATTGGGATTGGTACGGCTGGGAGTTTGAAGGTAAACTCATTGAACCGCAGACACCCGATAATTATATTTTGCTCGATAAAGACAATAACCTTCTTTCCCGCGACAGCGAAGAAAAACCTGACGCAGATATGGCGGGGTACGTTTTAGACAGCGTTACGGAAGAACCCGTGGAAGGCGCTGTCGTTACGGTTACCGTGGACGGAGAGCAGCTCTCCTATACGAGCGATTCGCAGGGATATTTCATCATCGAAAAGGTTGACTCCGATTATGACTATGTCGTAACGGTGACGAAAGACGGGTATATCGGCAACTCCGTGACGTATCTTCGCAGCGAGCTCCGCGCGAGTGACGGGGGCAGGGTATTGAAGAACATATATATCAAGAACGAAGAATCCATTAAAAAGACCGCGTTGACGGGAACGGTGAAAAACATCGTCAACGGAGCCGTTTCCGGCGCAACGGTGCGCATGGACGGTACTCTCCTTCAAGCGGAGACGGCGGCGGACGGTTCTTTCCGCATCGAGGGCGTTCCTGCGGAAGACGACGTCGTTTTGACTGTAAGCAAATCTGGTTACGGGGACAGTGAAACGCGGATTTCCAAAGATGACCTCGTGACGGACGGGGACGCGGTTTCCGCCTTGGGAGAGGTCAACCTCAACCTCCCTTACGGAGAAACCGGTTCATTCGGCAATAAATCGGAAAAATTTGCGGACAGCTCCATGAAGATTTCCCGCGCTTTGAACGGTATAGAAATGAATCTTGTCGGCACGAGAGAGCTTTCCGGGCATCTTGAAATCTATTTGGATACGAAAGAATGTGCAGACCATAGAGATAACGACGCGACCTGCTGGCGTTTCGATTTGAACGCCGACGGAACCATCGGAGGCACCCATTTCGCGGGCGGCGCGTTCGTGACGGCGGGGCTGGAATACGATTTGTATTCTAACGGAACAAATGGATATGAGGCGCGTTTCTTTATTCCTTATGAATATCTCGACATTGAACCTCTCGAAGTATTCGGAATCTCTTTGGGACAATGGTCTGATTCAGCTAGCGATTGGGACGGCTGGGGCTTTGCGGGGCAATTCGTAGCACCCGAAACGCCTAAGACATTTATTCGTTTCAGCGCGGTAAATGAGTTATACCGTCAGGAAAATAACACCGCCATGGTCAATTTATCCGGCAATGCGGGAATGGGCGGCGTCCGCGTTGCGGTGGGCGAATATTCTACGACGACGGGCACGAACGGCGCATGGTCTATGAAAGTTCCCGCGGGCTCGGATAAGATGGAAGTCGTCTATTCCCGTCAAGGGTATCTCACAAAGACGACGGAAATCCCCGCAGGCTATTTCGATACGCATTATTCCTGGTCTGAGAACGTCACACTCGAATCGGAAACGGTGCTCCTTTCGGGAAAGGTGACGGACAGCGTTACAGGAACTGCGATAAAAGGTGTTACCGTCTCCGTCAAGGGAACCGATTTGACGACTGTGACGGACGCAGAGGGAAAATATACGCTTTCCGGCGTCTCTACGGCAGAAGATATAGTCATTCGTTTTGAGAAGGAAGGCTATGCGGCAAGCGAAGTGACAAAGACCGCCGAGGAGCTTTCGGGCGCTTCCTCGCACGCGATTGACGTCAAACTCATTTCCGATTCCTCCATACATTACGTAACGGCGACGGGTACGATAACCAACGTAAACGGCCCCGTGTCGGGAGCTTTGGTGACGGTGTCGGGCAATAGCGAGCTGACGGCGACGACGGACGCGGAAGGAAAATTCGTCATCGAAAATTTCCCCGCGGTAGATTGTACAGTTCTCGTTGAAAAGGACGGTTATATTTCCGTCGAACTCACCTTCAAGGCGGGAGACGTCGAAAGCGCGGAAACGGATTTCGATTTCGGCACTGTGGATATGATGCTCGACTATGCGAAGATGAGCGGCTTGATTGCGGATAAGAGCGACGATTTCTCCCATTTCACCGGTTATGTGACTCGTTCTGCGACGGGCTTCGAGTTCAAATTTATCGGGGAAAAGGTATTTACGGGCAGAATTGAATTGTTCGTGGATACGAAGGCGAGCGCCGGGGACAATGCGCGGGATACGAGCGATTATCTTTTCAATCTCAATGCGGACGGTACTTTTACGATTGTCAATTGGGGAGACGGCGCGAAGAACGAGACGGCCCCCGCCGATATGAAATTGACAGTCCTCAATAAAGATACAAAACCGGAAGTTTACTTTACTCTGCCGTATGCCTTCTTTGGGCAGAGAAACGCCGAGGAAGGAATAACGCCCACGGAAGTCATCGGCATTTCTTTGGGACAGTGGTCCACGAGCGCGAATAACGGCGCCGGCGATTGGGACGGCTGGGACAATTTTGCGCTTCCCGGTGCGAACGGAGAGGCGTTCGTCAAACCTGAAATGCCGCAGGACTATGTGCGTATCGGCGCTTATAACGAGATGTACGCAAAAGCGGATAATACCGAGCTGAATTTACATTCCTATGAAATTCATTTTGCTACGGGCGAAAACACGGATACGGCGGCGGGAAGCCGTCCCGTCAATGAAGCGGACGATTTTTACGCGAGAGTATCGAACCGAAACGGAGAGGGCGTCACGTTTGAATTTATCACGACGGGCGATTTCTCGAAAGAGGGAACCGAGAATGAAATAGTGCTTATCTATTTCGATACGGGAGCGACCGAGGATAAAGACGATTGGAACGGCGTGGATTATTTAATCAAAATTTCCTCGGACGGAACGGTGTACGGAAAGGCGGGGCGGCCTTGGTGGAGCGCGACCGAAGCGGATAAAATCGGTTCAATCGAGATTTCGAGAAAGGACGGCGTGACGACGTTCAGCCTGACGATAAAATATTCGACTCTCGGTATCGGTGCGGAGGACGTGTTCGGGGTAGCCATGAGGGAAGCGTCGCATAATGCCGGCGACCATCATCTGTACGACCCTTATTACGATTGCTATTTCGGCGGTGAAAGGATAGACGCCGCGATGCCGACGCAGTATGTGCGCGTTGCCGCGGACGGAACTTTGTACAAGGCAGAAAATAATGACAAGGCCTGACGGGCGGGAGGAAAAAATCGATGAAAATATTCAAAAAAGTATCGGTGCTGGCTTTATCGGCGGCGTTGCTTCTGAGCGGCGCGGCTTGCGGGGAAAGCGGTTCGGCAAGTTCCGACAGCGGTTCTTCCGGCGGGAATTATACCGACCCGAATACGTTGTTCTCCACTTACGATAATAAGGATTATAACGAATATTTGATGGGAGATAAGGCGACTATCTCCAATCAATGGGAAGGCTACGGCATAGGCGACCCCTTTGTTATGAGGTACAACGGCGTTTATTATCTCTATTGCTCTACGCTGGATTCCGAGCTCGGCGTGCGCGCGTATAAATCCGCCGACCTCGTCAATTGGACGCCCATAACGGGCGAGGGGCTCCGCGAAGGCTATGTTTCCCAGGACCCCGTGACGAAGGCGGCTTATGCGCCCGAGGTATATTACTGGAACGGGACATTCTATATGTATACCTCTCCTGCGGGCAACGGACATTATATTCTCACCTCGGATAAACCGGAAGGCCCCTTTGTCAAGGCGACGAATAATTTCGGCATGTCCATCGACGGCTCCGTTTTAATCGACGACGATGAATCGATGTATTTTACCTATGCCTCCGACGGCGGCATCCGCATGGCGAAAATGGATTCCATGCTCAGCGTGAACGCTTCCTCCACCCCTCAGCTCAACAACACCTCTATCGGCGGCTGGACGGAAGGCTCGTATATCCTCAAACGGGACGGAATCTATTATCTCACTTACACGGGCAACCACGTGGCGTCAGACGGTTATCGTATCGCCTATTCCACGGCGGATTCCCTCACCACATCTTCGGGCGGTATCGACAGGAACGCCTTCACGCGGGCGGCGAATAATCCCATGATTCTGGAAACGGAAGGCTCGTTGAAAGGTATCGGACATTCTTCCACGGTAATGGGGCCGGATATGGATTCCTATTATCTCGTGTACCACATGCTCAATTCCTCCGGCGGCCCCAATAGAAGTCTGGGAATAGACCGCTTGTTGTTCAATGGTACTCAGATGACCGCTTCGGCAAACTTAGAGGGCAGTATTGCGCCCACGCTCCCCGAATTTTACGCGACGGGAACGGATGCGGAAAAGTTCGATACGCAAGGGGACTTTATCCTCAGCAAGACGGCTTCGGAAGCGAATTTTACCATAGAATATAATCTCTCGGGCGTATCTTCCTCAGAGTATGTGTTCTCTTGGCGGGATGCAGATAATTATGCGAGTGTGACTGTCGATTTGAACGCAAAGACAATCGTCCTTTCCGAATGTAAATCGGGTACGCTTTCGACGGTGGCGACGGGTACACTCGTCAACGATTTCGACGCTTCTAAGCTGCATACCGTTCGCGTATCTTCGCGCGACGGGAAAGTAGACGTCGTTTTCGATAACATGACGAAAATCGACGACGCTTCGCTGAATACGTCTGCCGGAAAGATCGGTTATAAAGGACTTTCGGCATCCGCGGCGGTGGGATATACCGCTTACAGTAACGTCGCCATGGGCATGAGCGACCAGAGGGAAGCAAAGCAGGCGCTGGGCACGATAGGCGCTTCCGATTATCTCTATGAAGACACCTATAATGTCCCCGTGAAAATGGGAGACAAGAGCGGTATATCCGCGATAGAGGACGGTGGTTCTCTCGACGGCGTCAAAGCCCTGACGCTGGGCGCGCAAAACGATTACGCTTCCTATCTCGTCAACTTCAAGGAGTCGGGGAGATACGGGCTGGAACTTGTCTACCGCGCGGAGGACGGCGGCAAAAAAATCGGCGTAAAGCTCGACGATGGAACGGTCATTCGCTGTACGCTCCCCGAGATACAGACGGAGGAAACGTATGTCAAAGCGCTCGTCGGAGAGATAGAGGCGGAGAAGGGGATTCGCGTTCTGCGCCTGGAAAACACGGGAACGGAAGCAATCAATTTCGCCTGCTTCCGCTTTGTGGAAACAAGCGACGTGACTCCCTCTTACGAACAGTCCCTTTCGGAATACGCGGCGAAAGGCGCCGATTATAAGACGATTTGGAAACTCAAAGATGGTGGGCATTACGCCAAGGCGGGTACGCGGCAATTAGTGTATTTTGGAGATAATACGATCACCGATTTCACTTTGGAGGTGGAAATCAAGTTGGAAGGCAAGACTGGCACCTCGACGGCGGGAATCGTATTCCACGCCAAGAATTATGCGGCGTCCTCCTACGATAACTATATGAGTTTGCAGGGCTATTATCTGGCGGTCAATAATAACCAAATCGTTCTCGAAAGCCTCAATTATTCGGACGGCTCCCAGACGATAGGGACGATGGTTCAGAATAATCCGTTTGCGACGAGCGACGAATTTATTCCCCTGAAAATACAGGTTCGCGGCAACCATATCGTCGTATGGTCGGGCGAGACAAAGCTCATCGACGTAACCGACTCATGGGCGTTTGTCAACGGCAAAATAGGCCTTTATACCAACGGAGCGGCCGCAGTATTCCGCAATCTGAAAATTTCCGCCTGACGGAGGAAAGGTTCGGGATAAAGGAACCCGCGCGGAAATGATTCGGCGCGGGTTCCTAAAAACCGGAGAAAAATTATGAAAAGGAGAGATATTATTCTGGCGATACTTGCCGCGGCGCTGATGACGGGGACGGGCTGTTCGGACGGAAAGACGGACAGAGGCGAAGAAATCGAATACCTCCCCGTCGAAACGGAGCGCTATGAAAACCATATAGAGATAGAAGGACAGTGGGGCTCCTCCACCGCAACGGGACCGGACGGGGAATACGGAATCGGAGACCCTTTCGTCATGCGGTATAATGGAAAATATTACCTCTATCCTTCTACCTCCGATCCCTGCGACGGAATCAAGGTCTTTGAATCGGAAGACCTTGTGAATTGGACGTATAAAGGGCTGGCGGTAGCAGAGACGGATGCTACTTCTCACGGAGCCTACGCCCCCGAGGTAATTTACTATAACGGGTGGTTTTATCTGTGCCAGTCCCGCGGAGGAAAGGGACATTATATCTATCGCTCCGAAAGTCCGACGGAAGGCTTTACGCTGTTTAGCAAATCGGATAACGGAGACCCCGAGGATATCGATTACGGCAATCTCGGAATGGGAATAGATGGGTCTTTTTATCTATCGGACGACGGAAAATTATATCTTTTGCACACCTCTACTCCGGCGGGATTAAAATACAACGAAATTACGGATTCGGAAAATATCCGTCCCTCCACGCTCGGAAAGACGGAGGTGCTCGGGGACGCTAATCTGAGGCATTGGATAGAGGGGCCCGGAATCTTTCGCCGCGGCGATTACAGCTATCTTACGTATACGGGCAATCATGTCATTTCCAAAGGATACAGGGTGGCATACTCCTATGCGGAAAATCTGACAGATTTGTCGGGATTTACACAGCCCGTCGAGAATGTTACGCTCATCGATACCGACGATGAACATTACGGCCTCGGCCATAGCAGCAACGTAGTCGGCCCCGACCTCGATTCCGTGTATACGGCGTATCACAGTCTGGTAGGGAACGGCCCCGCGCGCAGATATAACGTGGACAGGTATTTATCGAGCGGAAGTGTTCTCACGGCGAACGGCACGACGCACCGCCCCGTAATGGTTCCCGCTTCCCCCACGGCGGAAGCAAGGGACGGAAGCGGTTTGAAAAACGAAAACGGCAGATACGTTCTCGGGGAGACGGGGGAATATTTTACCGCAGAATATAACTTCTTTCCCTCGGAAGGACAGGAATTGTATTTCGGTGCGGCGGAAAAAGGATATATTATCCGCCTCACGGATTCGGGCATGAGCCTTATAAAGCAATCCGACGGCACGGAGAGCGTCATCGCGGAAAAAGAGGTTCTTTATCCGAAGGCGAGATTGAACACGGTGCGCGTAGAAAACGGAGACGGAGGCGGATATGTGTATCTCAACGGAATGAGAATTATTTCCTACTCGGCCGAAGCATCGGCGGGCGCAGTCGGGTATAAAACGCAGACGGGAGTGGAGTATACTGCTTTTACAAACGATGTATTCGGAACGTCGGACTTTGAAGCCGTCAAAAACTTTCCGACAAAATTCCCCGCGACGGCATATTTGAAAGGCGAAAACAGGGGCTTTTCCATCGCGGACGCAAAGAGGGAGCCCGGCGGACTCCGCGTCGGGGAAAAACAGAAAATCCGCAAGATAGATTCAGAGGATGCCTATGCGGTTGTCCTCGGAAAAGAAGATTGGGTCAAATACGGCGTGGACGTTCCCTCCGACGGAAAATATTCCGTTGCGGCGCGCGTGAGCACGAAAAGCGGCGGCGCGAAATTGAAAATCACTGTCGGGAACTCCGAGCTTTTATGCACAATCCCCGATACGGCGTCCAGTGGAAGCGAGACTGTCAAAGTTTCCCTGGGTAGATTGGAATTGAAAAAAGGCGTACAGGCGATGCGGGTAGAGGTGCTTTCAGGAAAAGCGGAATTGATTACGTTTGAAGTCCATGACGGTGCGGAGGATAACGCCGAAGAAAACGTAAATTTATCGGAGTTTGAAAAAGTCCGTGGCCATGTAGAATACGACGGGAACGCTCTCGCGGTGACGGGAGAAGATACGCACAGCGTGGCGCTCTGGGGAAATCCCGGGATTTCCGATTTCGAGGCGGAAATTTCTTTCCGCTGTGAGCTTTCGAGCAATTCCGATTTGGGAATCATGCTTCGCGCAGAGAATTATTCCTATTATTCTCAACAGCCCGTTCAATCATGGCAGGGATATTATCTGCAACTGAGTAGGCAGCTCATCACACTCAATCGTTACGATTACGGAGAGGAGACGTTGCAGGCGGCAAGAATCGGGGATATTTCCGACGGGGCTTCGCATACGCTTTCCGTTCGCGCCGAGAGCAACCGCTTTATTGTCGTTTTAGACGATAAATATCGTATAGAAGCTGCGGACGACTGCGCTTTCATGAGCGGTAGACTCGGCATATTCTCGACGTCGGGAAGGATAGAAATTCTGACGCTCCGTTATCGGGCGTTATGATTTGAATAAATATTACGGTAATACAGTAAAGGAACGAAAAGAAAAGCTATGAATCATACGAAATGTTATATTGCAGGATATCCCCGCCCTCAGCTTGTACGCAGGGATTGGAAGGACTTGAACGGCGAATGGAAATTTGGGTTCGGCGAGGAAACGACCGTTAGAGCGGCACTTGCCGGAAATCTTCCGCGGAAAATACTCGTCCCCTTTTCTTATGAATGTAAGGCGAGCGGAATAGGCGAACAGCAACCTCATTCCGTCGTTTGGTATTCGAGGCGGATAGAGGGAAAAGGTGACAAGAGAGCGATACTTTATTTCGACGGGGCGGATTACGATACGGAGATATATATCGATGGTCGTTTGATTGGAAGGCATCGCGGAGCGTACACCCGTTTTTCCTTCGATGTTACGGAGTATCTTTCCGAAGAGGGAAATGTTCTTACCGTGCGTTGTGAGGATAAAAACCTGCCCATACAGGTACGCGGCAAACAGCGCTGGGAAGAAAAAAATTTCGGCTGCTGGTACGTGCAAACGACGGGAATTTATAAGAGCGTATGGATGGAATACGTCGAGGAAACATACCTTACGGCATTGAAAATAACGCCTTCGTTGAAGGATAACACCGTACGGTTCGATGCTTGCGTTTCTCAACCCGGCGAGAATGTAGAGGTACGCTTTGATATTTCTTTTCGCGGTAAGCATGTACAGACGGTCGGAGTGTCCGCCGCGGACGTCGAAAACAGCGTTTCCGTAAGGCTGGACAGCCACAGCCTCACTTATCAGGTAGAACAGTGGAGCGTAGAAAATCCGGTGCTTTACGATGTGGATATTACTGTCTATAAAAACGGTCGGAGGACGGATCGCGTGGGAAGTTATTTTGGACTCAGGGAGTTTGTGGCAAAGGACGGAAAATTGCTTTTGAACAACGTTCCTTTTTATGCCCGCATGCTTCTCGACCAGGGCTATTGGCCGAATACGGGAATCACGCCGCCCGACGAGGCGGCTCTCGTCAAGGACATCGAGCTCGCAAAATCCATGGGCTTCAATGGATTCAGAAAACACCAGAAGGTAGAGGACGAGCGTGCTCTCTATTATGCGGACATTATGGGCTTTGTCGTTTGGTGCGAACTTCCTTCCAATCATTGGCACACGGATACTGCTTCCACACAGATTGCGGCGGAATGGCTGGAAATCGTGCGCCAGAACTATAACCACCCCTCTTTGGTGACGTGGGTCATCTTCAACGAAAGCTGGGGCGTGCGTAACATCTATACGAACGAATGTCAAAGCAACTTGGCGACGGGGCTCTATTATCTCACTAAGAG
>CAKXBD010000065.1:0-1926 GCA_934871445.1 uncultured bacterium
GAACAATACTTCGCACAGATATCGTACAGCTTGTTGGTATTGCTGCTGTTCAAGCCGCCGATAACCAGCATTGCGTCGCATTGTTTCGCGAGTTCTCCCGCTTCATTTTGACGTCCTATAGTAGTATAGCAAATTGTTTCAAAAACTTCAACTGTTTTTCCCCGTCTATCTTTAATAATTTTAATAATTTTTTCAAATTTTTCCTTTGAATAGGTCGTCTGAGCCACTACACAGCACTTTTTTTCCGGCAAAACGGAAAAATCGTCGTCTTCGGAGGCGAAAATATACGCTTTCTCCTCACACCAGCCGTTTATGCCGATTACCTCGGGGTGAGTTCGTTCTCCTATGATAATAACCGTGTTTCCCACGCGGTGCTGCTCGTCGGCAATCCGCTGCGTACGGCGTACGAATTCGCACGTACAATCCACGACCTTAATGCCGCGGTCGGCACATTCGTCAAAGACTTTTTTTGCCGCCCCGTGTGAACGAATAATGAGTGTCGCTCCGTCGGGGACCTCGGAGAGCGAATCTACGGTGATAATCCCCCGTTTCGTGATCGTATCCACTACTTCTTTATTGTGAATGATTTCTCCGTAGATATAAGTATTTTCGGGATCTATCGTCAAGGCGGTATCCACCGCCTTTTTTACACCGTGGCAAAAGCCGCCGCTTTTTGCTACCAGAATTTCCATTCAGGCCTTTTTTCTCCTTTTTTTTGACGCTAAAAATTCCGCGTGTTCGCGGCGCATTTCCAAAAGTTTTTCCCTCAGCCTTTCGTCCGCTTCTCGTATCAGTTCGTCCGTCAATTTTTTATCGTAGTATTCCGTAAACTCAAACGGTTCTCCGATAAGGATATGATTGAGACGGAAGGGCTTCGGTTTCTTATACTGCATAATGGGCACAATGGGAACCCGCGCTTTAATCGCCATGACGGAAGCGCCCGATTTGAAAGGCAACATATCCGCGTCCGTTTTATTTCTTGTCCCTTCGGGGAAAATACAGATTTTCTCGCCGTTTTTCAGGCATTTGAGGGAATCCATAATCGCGCGGACATCGTTGCCGTCCCGATTGACTTCTATAGCTTTAAGGTGCTTGCAGAAAAACCCCATGAACCAGTTATGCACCACCGATTTTTTGGAAATGTAATGAATCCCTTCCCAAGTAGTGCTCGCGGGATAAATGACGTCCCATATTCGATAATGATTGCCGATATAAACGCACGCCCCGTCTGCAACTTTTCTCTTGCCGTAAAACCGAAACGGCAGACACAACCAAAAAATCGGAATGACGATAACACGCAGAACATTCAAAAGTCCCATTATATGACGCCCCTTTTTATTCGCGGGAACGGTTACGGACTTTTTCTTTTTGGGCTCGTTCTTTTTCTTTGCTTCCTCTGAAACGTGCAATTCTTCCATAAATAATTCTTCCTCTTTGATTTGGGGCTGTTTCTATACTTTTTATTTTGTTATGCTCTGTTCTCTATATTTTCGACTGTATAAGCGATTTTATTTTTGCAACGACCTCGTCTATCCCGAGTTCGGAGGTATCCACCACTATGGCGTCGTCCGCAATTTTCAACGGCGAAAATTCCCGTTCGGAATCCTGTTTATCCCTTTTGACAATTTCTTCATATAAGCTCTCAAAATCGATCCTTTGTCCGCGTCCGAGCAATTCTTTATATCGCCTGTCTGCCCGAACTCGACTGTCCGCCGTAATGAAAAACTTGAATTTCGCGTCGGGAAGGACAAAAGAACCTATATCCCGACCATCGAGTACACAGGAAGTCTTTTTTGCGATTTCCCGCTGCATTTCCACCATTTTCTCCCGCACCGATTGGAGTGCGGAAACATCGGAAGCAGCCATGGAAACCTCATTTTTCCGAATTTCTTCGGAAACGTCATTTCCGTCCAAAAAGGTATGCTG
>CAKXBD010000065.1:1936-11196 GCA_934871445.1 uncultured bacterium
GTATTCGACTTTCAAATCGAGCTTTTCCAGCATTTTTTCGACGCTCGCGGCATCCTTTACATCGATTCCTTCCTTTAAGGCTTTCAGGGCACAGGCACGATACATCGCTCCCGTATCGAGATAGAGAATATCGTAATCCCTCGCCAAAATTTTTGCTATCGTGCTCTTGCCGCTCCCTGCGGGGCCGTCCAAAGCGATATTATAGATTGACGAAATATCTTTTCTCAAAACTTTTGCCCCCTTCTGATAGATATGCTTCGCCGAAAAGGTGTTTTCCGTAAAAATCATCGTGCGTATGCACAGAGGAAGTCCACCTTCGATTTCCGGCTCCGTACAGGCAAACAGCGGACAAAAATCGTAACCGGCCTCTCGCGCCGCCTTTGCCGGATGGTAAGCATGAATGTCCTTAGTCAAAGAAAAAACGATGCATCGTACTTCTGCTTTCTTCAAAAAATTTTCCCGAAAAATTTCATCGACCAACTCTTTCACCGACGAAAAAATTTCGTCCTTACAATCCCTTTCTATCGTAGTCGCACCGCGAATTATTGTCATTTTTTCTCCTTTGGCTCGGAAAATACTATATCAAGTCTTGTCTTGTTTTATTATATACGTAAAAATAAAATCCGTCAAGCCTTTTCCTTAAAGAGCTGAAAGGTTTTATCCCTTTGGGCGACATTTTTCGATAGAACAAACTTCTTATCGAAAAAACATTAAACTTATTTACGAGAGGAATTTTTACTTGTCATCGAGAGAAAACTAAAAAAGCTTTCCTTATTCCCGAATTTTATTTTATACTGTTTCCCGCTGCATATCCCGTCGAAAAGGCAATTTGGAGATTATAGCCGCCCGTAAAAGCATCCGCATCCAATACTTCTCCGCAAAAACGCAAGCCCTTTACTTTCTTCGCTTCCATTGTGCGCGGATCGATTTCGGACAAATCTACTCCGCCTGAAGTAATGATCGCTTCGCGGAAATCCCTTAACCCTATGGGCTGTAAGGGAAATCCTTTCAATACATCCAATAATTTTCCGCGCTCCTCTTTCGTAAGAACATTTACGTTCTTTTTCTCCGAAATCCCGCTCGCGGCCAACACTGCCGAAATCATTTTCTGCGGCAACAAATCCGACACGGCATTATCGATATGCCGATTCTTGTATTTTTCAAAATCCCTTAAAATTCGCTTATCCAACGTCTGCCGGTCGAGCGCGGGCTTCAAATCGAGTTCCAGAATCACACTTTTCAAATCGAGACGATTGATTAGGCTAGAAAGAGACAGCACCAACGGGCCCGATATTCCGAAATGCGTAAAAAGCATCTCCCCGAACCCGTCATAAATTAACTTTTTTCCGTTTTTCGCCTTTAAGGAAACATTTTTTAGAGCCAGTCCCTGTAAATCCTTGAAAAAAGTTCCCTTCAAATTTATACCGCACAGTCCCGGCCGCAAATCGGTCACGCGCAGCCCAGCCTCGTCGGCAAATCGATAACCGTCCCCCGTCGAACCCGTCGAAGGATAGCTCAATCCGCCCGTACATACGATTGCTTCCTCACATTCGTATTTCCCCTTTTTCGTCCTTACAGCTACTATGCGAGGCATAATATCTACGTCAGACATAGAAGTTTCTAAATAAACGACTTCTTCATTGAGGAAAAAGCGTACCCCTACCGAACGACAAGCTTTTTCTAAAGTTTTGGTAACATCGCTCGCGTGGTCGGAAACGGGAAAGACTCTGCCTCCGCGTTCGGTTTTAAGGGGTAGACCGTGGACGACAAAAAATTCCATAACACTTTTAGGCGGAAAAGACCAAACAGCACCTGTGAGAAATTTTCGGCCGCGGACGACATTTTCCAAAAATTCATCGGGAGAAATGTCGTTCGTAATGTTACAGCGTCCTTTTCCCGTAATATAGATTTTTTTTCCCAATTTTTCGTTTTTTTCAAAAAGAAAAACGTCGTTGCCGTTTATGGCGGCGGAATAAGCCGCCATAAGTCCTGCGGCACCTCCGCCGACGATGCACACCTTTTTCATTGTTATACCTTTTTTTCCATCGATACTTTACCGCGAAAAACGAAAACTAACTTTTGCTCGTTTTTCGGTTTAGTACTTTTGTTATTTTTTTCTGAGTACAAATATTTATCTGTTTCCCTTTATACTACAAAAAAAATTTTTTAGGACTTTGAAGATTTTCTGTAACACAAAGAATTTCGGCGCGGAAATCCTGCGCCGAAATTTTTAATTCATGCAATTTTATTTTCAGACGGGATAGACATTTCCCTTGGCAAGATCTCTGTCTACGCCGTCTTTCTGCGCTTCTCTCCATTTGAAGAAATTCTCAGCTACTTGTTCAAATACGGCATAGGAAAGAACATCCTCTTCTTTCTCGTAGTATCCCATTTCAATGACTTTTTTCTTTATATCTTCATATTCGGGCTTCAAGTCGTCGGCCGGACGATAGGTAATGCGTTTCGTATCGCCCAATACCTTCTTAGCCACTTCTTCATTAATAGGCATCGGCAATTTACCATATTTACCGGCGAAGAGATCCTTTGTCTCTTTCGTCACCATTTTATAGCGTTCACCCATGATGACATTGAGAACTGCCTGTGTTCCGACGATCTGCGAAGAAGGCGTAACCAACGGCGGATAACCGCAGTCCTTTCTCACATTGGGAACTTCCGCGAGACATTCCATCAACTTATCTTCTTTTCCCGCTTTTTTAAGCTGATTGATAAGATTGGACAACATTCCTCCAGGAACCTGATAAATAAGCGTGTTGACATCGATTCCCTTCACTTTATCGGTGAGAATACCGTCGTCCTTCAATCTCTTTTCCACCTTCTTGAAATGCTGTACGATCGGAAGCAATTTCGCAATTTCTATGCCCGTGTCATAGCCCGTTCCCTTTAAGGTTGCTACCAACGGCTCGGTAGCGGGCTGCGAAGTGCCGTTTCCGAGAGGAGAAAGCGCCGTATCGACAATATCCACTCCTGCCAAAATCGCCATGAGATAGACCATGTCGCCCGTGCCCGTCGTATTGTGCGTATGCAGATGCAGTTTTGTTTCGGGGCGGAGCTCCTGTTTGAGCGCTTTGACGAGTTCATACGTATCGAAAGGAAGCAAGAGGTTTGCCATATCTTTCAGACAGATATTATCCGCGCCCATATCTTCGAGCTGTTTTCCGAGTTTTACAAAATACTCTTTCGTATATACGGGGCCGGTCGTATAGCAAATCGTCGCTTCGCAGACTCCGCCGTATTTCTTAATCGCCTTCATGGAGGTTTCGAGGTTTCTGGGATCGTTCAGAGCATCAAACACACGGACAACACCGACGCCGTTTTCGATAGATTTTTCCACGAATTTTTCGACGAGGTCATCGGCATAATGACGATACCCCAAAAGATTTTGCCCTCTAAGCAACATTTGAATGGGCGTCTTTTTAAGGTGTGCTTTCAGCGTTCTCAATCTCTCCCAAGGATCCTCGTTAAGGAAACGAAGACAGGAGTCAAAGGTTGCTCCGCCCCAAGCTTCGAGGGAATAATAGCCGATATCATCCAGCTGTTCCAAAACGGGAAGCATTTCGTCCAGTCGCATTCTCGTTGCAGCCTGAGACTGATGCGCATCGCGCAAAATTGTTTCCGTAATCAATACTTTTCTGTTTTCAGTTTTTATTTCCATAATCGTTTTATCTCCTTACATTAGAACAGCGATAAGAGGAAGCCCGCGGCGATCGCCGAACCGATGACGCCGGCCACGTTCGGACCCATCGCATGCATCAGTAAATGATTGCTCGGATCCGATTCCCGCCCTACGTCTTCGGAAATACGGGCCGCCATCGGAACGGCGGAAACGCCGGCACTTCCGATCAACGGATTGATTTTTCCCTTGGAAAGTTTACACATCAGTCTGCCCATCAAAAGGCCGCCGATCGTACCGAATACGAAGGCAAACAATCCGAGAAGAATAATTTTAATCGTAGACCAAGTCAAGAACACGCCGCCGAATGCCTTACACCCGACGCAAACGCCGAGAAAGATCGTCACTGTATTCATGAGTCCGTTCTGCGCCTGTGAAGAAAGCCGTTCTGCCACGCCCGATTCGCGCAGAAGGTTTCCAAGCATCAGCATACCGAGAAGCGGCATAGCGTCGGGAAGCAAAATACCGACCACCAACGTCACGAGAATTGGAAATATAATTTTCTCCAATTTACTGACCGTACGGAGCTGCTTCATCTTGATTGCTCTTTCTTTTTTGGGAACAAGCAATCTCATCAAAGGCTTCTGTATAATAGGAATGAGAGCCATATACGAATAGGCGGCAATCGCTATTGCGGAGAGCAAATCCTCATTCGTAAACTTCGATAACATCTGCGTCACATACAACGCCGTAGGACCGTCCGCGCCGCCGATAATTGCAATAGAGCAAGCCGCCGCGAGGTCGAAACCGAGTACGACAGCTAAAATAAGCGCAACAAATATACCGAGCTGAGCAGCTGCGCCGATAAACATACTCTTAGGATTGGAAATGAGCGGCCCGAAATCGGTCATTGCGCCGATTCCCAAGAAAATAAGCGGCGGATAAATGACGTTTTGTACGCCGTAGAAAAGGTACCATAAAAGGCCCCTTGACTGAACGTTTTCATAAGTATGTTCGACGCCCTCGGGATAAGTTCCCCACAAAACGTCGTAGGCGCCCGGAATATTGATGAGAAACATACCGAACGCAATGGGCAGGAGCAATAACGGCTCAAATTTTTTGACAATCGCGAGATAGAACAGGATAAAGGAAATCAATAACATGACATAGTTCTGCCATGTTCCGTTCGCGAGGCCGGAAGATTCCCATAATCCTTTGAGCATCCCGCCGATATCGACGAGTAGATTTTGCGTCATTGACTTTTCTCCCTATCTTTTTTAACCGATGACGGCAAGGACTGTATCGGATTCGACTTGCGCCCCATTTGCTCCCCACAAACACACGACTCCATCGCAAGGAGAAGTGATATCGTTATCCATCTTCATCGCTTCAAGGACGAGAATGGGTTGATCCTTTTTTACAGTCGTTCCTTCCGCGACGAGCAACGCTTTTATCAAACCGGGGAACGGAGAAAGCACTTTTTCTCCGTTTGCAGGAGCCGCTTTCGGAGCAGTAGGCGCTGCTTGAGGCACAGCCTTAGGTTCCTGAACAGACGGTGCCGCAGGCTGGGAGGCCGCCACAGGAGCGACAGAGGACGAAGAGGCCGAGCCGACTTCTTCTACACCTACTTCATAGCTTTTACCGTTTACAGTGATAACAAAATTACGCATGATCTATTTTCTCCTTAAATTCTCTTGATTCTTTTTACCGTAAATTCACATTTCGGTTTTTCTTTTGCATAGTAAGCCATAAGCGCGGCCGTAATTGCCGCAACCACCTCTTCCGAGATTTCCTCGGACGTCTCTAAAACGGGAGATGCCGCCGCTTTATTTGCGAGCGCCTCGTTTTCGACCTTTTCCTTCTTCTTAATCGGCTGTTTTCCAGAGGTTTTGCGCATGATATATCCGACTAACCACACGACGAAAACCAAAAAAGCAATCCCGATAAAGACGACGATAAATCCGAGGAGCGCGTCTATTGCCGCTTCGCCGATTCCGACGTGCTTCGGATATTCGTCCGCAAGTTCACTCGATACCGCCAACAAATTATTCCACATAGTCAACCGCCTTTACTTCGCGAGCATTTGCAGGGAAGCAATCAAATATTGTTTTACAAACTGTGGTTCGATAATCGCATCGATATATCCGTCCTTTGCCGCATTGACCGGATCAGAATTTTCATCCGCATATTTTGCAGCCAAAGTTGCTTTATCTGCCTTCTCGCCAACAAATTCCACCAACGCGCCCTGTACTCCGTCAAAGAGCGCAATTTGCGCATTCGCAAAGGCACACGTGTAATCGAAACCTACCGATTTCGAAGCAAATAAAGAATATCCCAGTCCGATCGCCTTTTTATAGACGACGGCAATTTTCGCCGTATCGATGGTATCGAGCATATCGAGATATTCCGCCGCTTCTTTCATCGCGCGACTGTTATTTACACACATGGACGCTTCAACGCCTTTCACGTCCGTAAAGGTAAGAAACGGAAGTTGATAACAGCAAGCAAGTTCGGCAAAATCTTTAATCTTCGCCAGCTTTGCCGCATTGAGCTCCACGCCCTTTTCTCCTCCGTCAAATACTACGGCGGCGACGGAAATCCCGCCGATACGGCCGAGTACCGTGCGAATTTCTTTTTCGTAAGCAGACCCGATCTCTACGGGATTCTCAAAGATAGACATTAAAGTTTCCGCCGTTACCCCTTCTTCGTTGAGTGCGGGAACGGGTTCATTGAGTTCGGCATCGATCATCGGCATGTCCAAAAGCTCGCTGATTGCTGAAATTTTAGATTTTATTTCGGAAAGCTCTTTTACCTCAAAAGCTGCGATACCCGATTTATCTAATGCTTTGACTCCTCCGATCTCCTCCTTGGGAAGATTTTTCCCCGCCTTGGCGGAAAGCACCAACGGACTATTTATTGCAAGGACACTCTTTTTTTCAATAAAGAAAGAGAAATCAGAGATGGCCGCCAGCATAGCTGCGGAACCATATACTTCCCCATCAATGATCGCGTACTGAGGCACTACACCTTTAAGCTGAGTACTTCTCATCAGGAGCTTTCCCAAGCCTTCGAGAACAGTGACGCCTTCGCCCACCTGTACGCCGAGCGTATTCAAAAGGTAGATTACAGGAGTAGAATTTTTCTCTGCCGCATCTAAACATTTGACGATTTTATCGCAGTTCGCCTTTGAAACGCCGCCTGAAAGCACCTTAAAATTCTGCGCAACGAGATAAAACGGATAACCGTCGATGGTAGCGAAGCCCGTTACAACTCCTTCGCCTGCGGCGTCCTCTCCATAGAACTCGTTTTTAGAAAAGCTGAAAGCGGAAAGTTCAACAAAGCTGTCCTCATCGACGAGCGAGGTTATCTGTGCTCTGATTTCCTTGCCCGCTTCCGCGATTTTCGCCTTTCTTTCTTGCAGCAATTGAATCTTATCCATAATGTTTCCTCCAAGAAATATCGGTTGTTAAAATCGGTCTGCTTATTTTTTGCCCAATTTTTACCGACTATCATTATACTCCAAAAAAAGAAAAAAAGCAACCCTTCACTGCCAACTTTTTTTC
This sequence comes from uncultured bacterium, assembly GCA_934871445.1. Taxonomy (GTDB): domain Bacteria; phylum Bacillota; class Clostridia; order Christensenellales; family Borkfalkiaceae; genus Scatosoma. The sequence goes on from CAKXBD010000065.1 coordinate 9,131, forward strand.
CTTTTTCCGACTTTTTTCTGTTAAAAAACGACAATGCGATTTTCCGGGGCTCCCGTTATTCGCATTGTCGATAATTTTTTATTTTTCAAACAATCAAAAGTAACCGACGGCAACCCGATTGTATTATGTGCCGTTTTATCGGTTTTATCGAAAAAAATTACTTTTTATCCGATTCCTCCTTTTTCTCCGCCCCGTTTCCATTTGTTTTCTTTCGACGAGCAAACCGGAATTTCTTATTAAACCAATTATTGATTGCGTCCATATTTTTATAGAGGAATACGAATGCAACGACAAGAGCTGCAATGAGGATTCCCCAAATGAGGATTCCCCACCAAGTATTGAAAGGAATAAAATTGACGGAATAACACGTGCCGGCTATTCCGATAACGCGGGATATAACAATCATCACGACAAAATACTGCCAGCTCATAGAAGAAAGACCTGCAACAAAGCAGAGAATATCGTCCGGAAACAAGGGCAGAATAAACATCGCCGTCAAGATAAAGTTATCTTTTCCCTTTATCTTTTTCTGCCATTTGTCTAGGTCGTCTTTCCCGACCATCCAAGCGACGGCCTTATACCCCAATTTTCGTCCGATCACGAAGGCGGTCAGAGAACCGAGAATTACTCCCACCAAGCTACAAAGCATAGCTTTCAAAGGCCCGAAAAGCGCTACGCCCGCTACCGTACTAACAAAGCCGGGGATTGGCAAAATAATGACTTGTAGATATTGAAGAATGATATATACTACCGGCATCCAAACACCGGCTTTCTCCAAATATTCCTTATAACGTTCCGAATCTTCAAAAATTTCAAGAAATCCCGTTTTTTGCAGGATATAAAGCAATACTAAAAAGAAAATTATCAGGAGATAGCCACTGAAAAGAACTCTGTAAACTGTCGTTTTTCCCTTTACGGAAAAAAGGATAGCTAAAAGACAGTAGACAATCGTCAAACCGCAAACAAGAGCCAAAATCCAAGATTGATTTTTTTCAACAAATTCTGCCTTAAAAGATTTGATGCATAATACTTCAAAGACGATACAAACCGCCGTAAGAGCTAACGTAATAAGTATATTTAATAAAATGCCCTTTGAATATTCATTCTCTCCGTTGGTTTCGGATTTATGATTTTCTGTATTTTTCATCGATCTTTACTCCATGCTTCCGATAATTTAAAAAAGAGCCCGATATTATATTATAGTGTTTGTTTGAATAAAATATAATAATGAGGTTAAAAGAGTGTGATTTTTATGACTCAACCTTCAACGACGCTCTTTTTGCGAAATTCGGAAATTGCAGCGCGGGCTAATTCATCGCAGCGATTATTCAACGCATTATCCGCATGTCCGGCTACTTTATGAAATGTAACTTCGTGCACAACGGTCAAATCATAAAGTTCGCGCCAAAGATCTTCATTGAGAACCGGCTTTCCGTCTGCTTTTTTCCAACCACTCTTTTTCCAGCCGTAAATCCATTTTTCCGAAAATGCATTGACTGTATAGGCAGAATCGCTATAAACCTCCACTTTACAAGGATATTTCAACCTCTTCAAACCTACAATAACCGCGAGAACTTCCATGCGATTGTTTGTCGTCGAAGCCTCCGCTCCATTATATTCCCTCTGAATATCTCCATAAATCAAAATTCCTGCATATCCGCCGATCCCGGGATTTCCCGAACAGGCTCCATCTGTATATAAGGTCACTTGCTTTTTCATAATATCTTCCTTCAAGCTTATTTACGCCGCTTAAACATCCTTTTCGGGAAAATTCAAAAATTCCGTCTTCATTCAGCTAAAAAATAATTGACAAATACCTTTTTTTGTTATATAATGACTACGTTGTTTAGGGGAGTGGCTCAACGGTAGAGTAGCGGTCTCCAAAACCGTAGGTTGCGTGTTCGAATCGCGTCTCCCCTGCCATAGGTTCCCGACCACAATATATTGTGGTCGGGATTTCTTTTTGACACAACATATTGATGGGTTCCCTAATGTTGCCCCACAGTTGCCCTAAAAATTTTAAAAATACCATTTTAAGCAGTGCTTTTTAATATCATTTCAGCTCC
>CAKXBD010000066.1 GCA_934871445.1 uncultured bacterium
ATTCCGATAAGCCCGCCAGCCCGCCGCATTGATGGGAACTCCGCACTTCAAATCGGGCGAAAGCATGGTCTTCCATGCGATTTCTCCGCCCGTACGGATTCCGACGACGCCGATTTCCGAAATGTCTTCCCGCTGTTTCAGGTACTCGACGGAATACAGAGCCACATAAATCCATTCGAACCAACAGGTTTCCTCTACGGAGCCCTCCACGCGGTCATAGCCGCCCGCCTTCGCAAAATTTGCATAAGAAAGGGAGGGCGGATATATCGTACGCGGCGCTTTTTCGTCGGGGACCTCCGTCTTTCCGCTATAATCGGGCATGAGCACCGCATACCCCTTCTCGATGAAATAGCACAAAAGTTCATCGTCCAACGTTTTCCCCGCATCCGGCAAAAGAAGAATGGCGGGATATTTTCCCAAAGTCGACGGCTTTCCGAAGCGCGCAAAAATCCGCACGCCGCCGTCGGCCGTCTTACGCCCCGAGTAGGTGACGTTCCAAAACCGCATGCCTGCGGCTTTATCCTCCTTTTCTTCCCATTCGCTGGGATTTAGCGGAGTGCTCATATCAAATTTTTTCCATACCGAAACGGCACTTAAAATCATAACCCTTTCCTCTCGCGCATCGGTCAATATGCTTCCATCCTCAAAGAGGAGCCGCAATGATCCGTCGCGCCCGAAACGAGAATTTTATTGTCTATTCTATGTTTGAGCTCTTCCACGTGAGAAATCAGCCCGATGGAAAAATGCTTGCTTCTCAGCTTTTCCAATACGTCCATGACGGTATCGACCAGTTTTTCGTCCAACGTTCCGAATCCTTCGTCGAGAAAGAAAAATTCTATCGGTCTGAGCGATTTCGCGCAGATGGCGCCGCTCAGCGCGAGTGCCAAGGACAAAGAGACCAAAAAGGTCTCGCCTCCCGACAACGTCCGAACCGCGCGGAGCATTCCGCCGTTCAGATTGTCCCCCGCCTTAAATTCGTCCTCGTATTTGAGAAAGTATCTGCCGTTCGTGAGCGATAAGAGCGTTTTGCTCGCGGAAACGCAGATTTCCTGCAAATATTCCGAGGCGATAAATTCCATGAATTTTCCTCGCGCCGTCAGCAGTCTGAGTTTGTCCCAAAGTTCCCGTTCTTTTTCCTTGGCTTTCAATTCTTTTTCGAGGCCTTTATACTTCTCTTTGAGATCTTTCAGGCGATTGACCTCCCGTTCGCCCACGGCGACCTTGCCCAAAAGGTTTTCCTTTTCCGCTTCGAGCGTCCTCTTTTCCGTGCGGAGCGCGAAAAGCGCTTCCTCGGAAAATCCGTCGAATTTCCCGTCGGGAATTTCGGAGCGTCTCTTTTTCAAAACGGCATACGCCTCGAAAAATTCGTCGCACTCCTCTTTTACGCGTTTCCCGTCTCCGATTTCCGCCGCCAAGGCCCGCGCCTCATCCGCGCTTTCGAAACCGTTTTCGGCAAGCAGGTCTTTAAGCGCCGCAAGAGCCTCTCTTTCCTGAGCCGCATAGCTTTCCGACAGCGTCTTTCCGGACTCTCTTTCCGCTTTCAGGCCGCTCAGTTCCTCCTCCGCCGCCCGAATCTTATCCTCGGCACGCTTCTTTGCCGCTTTCAAAGTCTCGATATGCTTTTTTACCTCTTCGGCCGTACCTAAACCTTTGACGCGCTCGGTCTTTTGTCTCGCGAGCTCGAACCGTTCCCGATAATGTTTTCCGTCCTCGATGATGTTCGCTTTTTTCCGCTCGTTGTCCTCATACGCCTTTTTTCGGGACTCGATCGCTTCCCGTTCCGCTTTCAAACTTTTGCGGGCGTCTTCGATCCGCTTGAATTCCAGCTGCGCCGCCGCGAGGTCGAACGCGCGCCCGCCGTCCGCCGCGGCGTATTTTTTCAAAAGCGTCTCCACGTCCTCCCGCGTTTCGGGATATTTTTCCGAAAGCCCGCGAAGGTCGAGGCGAAATTCCCCATACGCTTCCGACACGAGAACGGACTTGAAATGGCGACGGAGAAATTCCGTAAACGATTCGTCCGCACCCAACGCCGCCTGCGCGCGTTCGTTTTCCGAAATCAGAGACGCAAAATCTTCCTTCGGACATTTATCTTTGATGTTGCGGTATTCCGCCTGACACTTTGAAAGTTTCTCCTCCGCTTCCCTGCACAGGGCGAGGTCCTCTTCCGCGCCCGTCAAGGCGCCGAGATTCTTATTCAATTCCTCTATTTCTTTTTCGATTCCGCTCTCTTCCAGCTGTGTCCGCCGCGTTTTCAGTTCGCTTTCCAGCGCGGCCGCGTCAAAGCCCGCTTTTTCCGCCTTGGCCGCGGCAAGCGTTCTTTGTCTTTTGCAATTTTCCGCAAAGTCATTCTTTTCGAGCACGGCTTTCGCCGCGGTGAACTTTTCCGCCTTTTTCCGCTTTTCCTCAAAAAACGGACGCTTTTCCTCCGCGCGGGCGAGTTTGAGGCAAAGCGCGTCGTATTCTTTCTTTTCCTCCGCGCGGCGTTCCTCCTCGTTCAGACGCTTCTCCGCCTGCGAAAACGCCTCGGTCGCGCGCTTCAAATTCTCCTTTGAAAGGCGGAGCTTTTCTTCTTCCGCCGCGATGTTCTCGTCCGTGCCCCCCGCGTTCTCCTGCATTTTCGTTCGCAGGAGCATCGCTTCGTTTTCCGCCGCGTCATAGCGGGAACGAATTTTCGCGGAAAGTTTATCCCCGTATTTTTCGAGGTCGAACAGCCGCGAAACCAATTGAAGCCGCTCCTTGGGCGCCGCTTTCACCAAGCCCGCGAACTCGCCCTGCGGCAGAGCGATACATTTCTTGAAATCGTCGAAGCCGAGCCCGACAATCTCCCGAATTTTCGCGTTGACTTCCTCCGTTCCTTCCGCTATGCCCTGCGGCTTTTCCCCGCCGCAGTCGTATAAAAACGCTTTGGCCACGTTGTTCTTTCTCCGACGCTCGCGCCGCACCTGATAAACGTGACGTTCCCCATTTACGGTAATCTCGAACTCGAAAACCACATACGCCTTATCGCATTTGTAATTGATGCTGTCCGTGCCCGAAGAACGCTCTATTTTTCCGTAAAGAGCAAAATGAATACAATCGAGAATGGTGCTCTTTCCGCTTCCCGTGTCTCCGAAAATTCCGAAGAGGCCGGTGCCTAAAAGTTTTCTGAAATCGATTTCCGCTTTCTCGGAAAAACTGTTGATTCCGCAAAATTCGAGATATACGGGTTTCATGCAGGCACCTCCTTGTTCGTTTTTCGTGCTCTTAAAATTCCCCCGCGGTACTTTTCGCTTTCCGCCGCGAAATACGCGTCTTAAAATTAATTTTATATATTTATATACTTTTAACGCCCTTTCAATACCTTAACGCAAACGACGTTTCCGCGTTATTCCTCCAACTCCTGAATCGCCGACAAAAACAACGCCGTCAGCTCCTCTTTCGGCTCTTCCCGATATTGCGAACGATAAAATTCCTCGAACAGCTTTGAATCGGAAAAGCCCTTTCGGGATTGAAATTCCAACGTTCCTTCCTCCCGGACTTCGGCGATCAGCGACACCAAATTTTCGTGCGCGGAGAGCGACGCGGATTCCGCGGAAGTGAGCGGAGAGGTCAAATGCAGCCGAACTTCCGCAAGCGATTCGGGATAAAGGGACAAGAGCTCCTCCGCGCGGGCGGGGGAGTCCGCTTCCAACCGCACGAGTTTACGTCCCGACATCAGAAATACGTCGCGAAGATTTTCCACGCCCTTCTCCGTCAGATCGAATATCTTGACCCCCTTTTCGCCGTTCGCTTCGTCGAAGGAATACTGCAAGGGAGAGCCGCTGTAATAACAATTCCCCTTGCCCATGTGCTGGCGCTTATGTAAATGCCCCAGCGCGATGTAGTCGCACTTCGGCAATACCTCCAAGGGAACGGCACGGGCCCCGCCCAAGTCGATTTCCCGTTCGCTTTCCGACGTGACGCCGCCCGCGACGAAAATATGAGACAAAAAGACGGAAGGAAGATGTTCCGTATTGCCCTCCTCCCCTTCGTCTATCCACTTCTTCATGCGCTCGGAAAAAGGCAGGTCGGATTTTTCTTCCTTGAATCGGGCCTCGTTCGGATAGGGCAGAGCATTGATGAACGCTCTTTCTCCACGCTCGTTTTCAAAGACGGCAAAACCTTTGCCCGCCCTGACGGGGCGGACTTTCCTATGCGAAGTCAAAGGGATTTCACGCCTCGAATTCCCGACGATATAGATGCCGAGTTCCTCCGACAGCGGAGCGGACGCCGATAACCGAACGCCGTCGTCATGGTTCCCGCTGATGAGCACCACCGCCCGCTCTTTTCCCGCGACCGCTTTGATTTTGGTGAAAAACAGATCCTCGGCTTCCGCACTGGGAAGATAGGTGTCGAAAATATCGCCGGCAATCAAAACCAATTCCACTTCTTCCCTGTCGCAGATTTGCACGATTTCATCCAGCACGGCGGATTGCTCTTTCAGGCGTTCCCGCCCCATCAGACGCTTGCCGATGTGCCAATCAGACGTATGCAGAATCCTCATGCGCGATGCCTCCGGGCCCGTCGGCCCCCTTCAAAAATTTTTGGAAAAAGCAAATCGAAATGTCTTGCTTTTGCCGGCGAAAAAAGCTATAATGGACATACACTGAAATTTTTCAGTCTGCCTATACTGTTTTATTATACACCATTTCTTTCGAGAAAGCAAGGAAACTGAAAAGGAAGAACGAAATTTTTCAGATAAACAAATCGGAGCGTCTATCATGTCATTTTGTTCCTTTTCGAGAGAATTTAACGAGAACGCCTACACCGCGGTGGAAAATCAGTTCATTACAAAATATATGCCCGGCGCCGACGATTTCGCTGTAAAGGTCTACCTTTACGGCTTATACCTCTGCCAAAATTCCGACTCCGATTTTAACGTATTCTCCATGGCCGAGGTACTCAAAACGACGAGCGAAAAAATCGAGGAGGCCTTCGCGTTCTGGGAGGATTACGATCTCGTGGAAATCCTCTCGCACGAGCCCTTCGTCGTCAATTATCTCCCCGTGCGTTCCGCCGTCGGACGCCCGAAAAAAATCCGTTACGAACAATACGGGGATTTCAACAAGGAATTGCAGCGGAAAATGCAGCAGGTGGGGAAATTCGTCTCCTACAACGATTCCATCAAATACATGCATTTCCTCGACGAGAACAACATTCAGCCTCAGGCGTTTCTGCTCATCGCCGAGTATTGCATCAACAAACAGGGAGAAAGTGTATCCCCTTCCTACATTTTCAACAAGGCGAAAAAATTTATCAGAAACGGCTGGACTACCTATGAACAGGTGGAACGCGAATTGAGCAACTACAACGCGCATGAGGGGGATCTCATCGCGGTTTTCGGCGCGCTCTCCGTTTTCAAAAAACCCGAGGAAGCGGATTACGCCCTCTATGAAAAATGGACGGAAACTTTCGGATTCTCCAAAGGCGCCGTTCTGGAAGCCGCCAAACACCTCAAACGCGGCAATACCGACAGTCTCGATATTCTGCTCACGGAACTCTCCGAAAGGGGAAAAACGGCACAGGAGGACGTCAAAAATTACCTCGCGGAACGGGATATGCTCGCTTCGCTCACGTTCAGAATCGGACGGAAACTCGGCGTGAAAGTCAGCAATCCCGCCCCTTATATCGACGAATATACCGAAAAATGGTACAACTGCGGTTTTGAAGAGTCCTCCCTCTCCGATATCGCACTCTTTTGCCTGCGCACCGACCGCAACGACTTCAACAGCATGAACGAGCTGGTGAGACAGCTCTTCTCTTCGGGAATCGTTTCGGCCGAGAGCGTGGAAGAATATCTCAAAGCAAAAAATGCGGAGCTCAAATTGTTCACGCGGATCCAAAGTTTCTGCGGAAATCTCAAAAAGAGCGTTGCAAATCTCTCGCTGATCGAAACCTGGCATTCGTGGAATTTCTCCGACGAAATGATTCTGGAAGCGGCGAAGCGTTCGGCGGGAAGCGGCAATCCCATTCCGTATATGAACAAAATTCTGTCAGACTGGAAACACTCCGGCATTTCTTCTCCCAAAGACATCCCCGAAAAATCTCCCGCAAGCAGTATAAAATCCCCGTACGTCAATCCCGCTGTCGAAGCGATCAACGCAAAGGCCGACCGCGAAAGATATTATGCGAGGCTCCGCGAAAAAGCTCAATCCGTCGCCGATAAATATATGGAAAAAGCCAATTCCGATCCACGCTTTAAGGAAATTTCCGCCGAGCTTTCCCGCATGGAAATCGCACTCGCAAAAGCGGAAGTGTTTCAGCCCGAAACGCTCCCCGCCTTAAAAGAAAAGAAAGCGGCCTTGACGGAAGAACGAAAGCAACTGCTCAAAGCGCTCGGGATTCCCGAAAGTAAACTCGTGCCGCAATATAAATGCAAAAAATGCTCGGATACCGGCTTTCTTCCTTCGGGCGAAGTCTGCGACTGCTATGAAAAAAAGGATACCCCGGAAGAAGAATTCCGAGCCGTCGGAGGAAGCGCTTGAAAACTCTTATAAGTTTTCCAAAAAAAATTGAAAAAACAGGCTAAAAACACTTGCGTTTTTTTGTGAAATCATGTAATATAAAAAGGCTTCCGCAAGGGAAGCCCATAAAATGCAGAGATGTCTGAGTGGTTTAAGGAGCACGATTGGAAATCGTGTGTAGGCCTGAAACCTACCGGAGGTTCAAATCCTCTTCTCTGCGCCAAAAAAAAGACAGAATATTTCGATATTCTGTCTTTTTATATTTGATAGGCGATAGGAAAAACGGGAGTTATGTTTTGGCTTATGATAAGCGGTCTTATCTTATATGCCCTTTCTATATCCCCACTGATTTTCTTGGTCGATCGGGATTCCAAAAAGAGACATCTTTACGGCTATCTTTCTAAAATCATGTTTTTTTGGGTCTATTTTGTTTGGGACTACATATTTGTTGCGCGCAGACGCCCCCATGTGAAGCAAAACAAATTTTTATCTCCTCAAAGCGGCCAACGGAAGTAACAGAGCTGAATTATTGTCCCCTGGTTATGAAAGCGCTAAAAATTTTATATTTCGTTGCGATATTTTCTGTTTTGCTTATATTCTTTGCTGTTATTTTCCGCGATTTGAGTTAAATTAAAATGGACTTTACGTCCGTTTTTTTCGTATGATTTTATCGGTTTTTCGCAACGAATTCCCTTGTCTAAAAATAACTTTTTATCAAGAGTTGTTTGATTTAAAAAGGCATGAAAAATCAATCCCGTCAAACGTTTGCGGAATTTCCCCAATAGTACCGACAAAAAGCAAAGGCGTCTTAAACGCTGAAATCCACCTTTCTTTTCTGCGATTCACGCCACATTCGTATTAAATCCAAGCACTCCATATAAGCGACTTTTTCGCCATAGGCAAACTGATTTTCGTCCTCTTCTTTGATTTCTTTTAATTCAGACAGATATTCCTCAAATAAGTCTGTCAAATAAGTGAGTATATCTTCTTCACGGTCTTTCATCTTTCGTTCCTTTATCCAATCGATTCGTTCAATATTTCCTCATAACTTATCAAGCCTTTACAAATACAGCATTGATAGATTTTGTCGATAAACTTTTTCTTCCTGTCGTAATATGCATTTTTCTGCATGGGAAGATTGGTCATAATATATTTATCCGAATCTCCTTTCTTGATTCCTTCTATCATCATTTTTATGTAGATATCTTTCTCTTTTTTAGTGATATCCTCTATTATGGTAAGAATTATTTTCAGGGTTGCGTCTATAACAATTTTTTGCTTTCTCTTTCCGACATAAAAATTGACTTCCGTCTTTCCTTCTTTCAACGCCGTCTGTATGTAACTATATCGGCGCAGAACTTCTTCTATGTGCGCTTTCATTACCTTTGACCCCTTTCAGTAACTTCCACGCTATATTATACATTATTTCTTTCCGCAAAAATTCCCCAATTTTTACGGTTTTTATTTTTTTCTGTAAATATCTATTTCTTATTGTTTTTTATTTACTTTTTTACAAAGAGAGAGCCTTACGGCTCCCTCTTTTCACAAAATTTTTTAATTAGCTTTTTTCCTTATCGGTTCGCGAATCACTGTTTTCAGCTTTTCTTCGGATACTTTTCGGGGATCGCCGAGATAGATTTCATGGTGATAGCGCTCCCTTCCTAAATCAAGCAGGAATCCTGCCTCTTCGCAATATTTTTCCATTCGACTTATCGTCTCCGGCTCATTGTCATAAGCTCCGATGTGCATACATTGTATACACAGTCCCTCGGCATAAGAAAAAAATTCCACTTTGGAAAAATCCCCACCCTTTTTCTTCGACGCTTCCTCTATCGCCCAATCAAAATCCTGTTTCGAGACAAAATCGGGAAGGCGGATTAAAGATATCCACCGAAAATCTCCTTTTTTGGAATAATCGATATTTCCTTTTTCCGACCACCATAAGCCTTCCAGCGGCGGAACCACATACGGAAAATAGCCTTTTATTTTATGGGTGCCCAAACGGCTCATTTTAATCGTATAGGAAACCGCATATAACAGTCCGACCGCCGTCTTATATTCTCCCGATTCTTCGTTCGGATCTCCCTTCCCCCGCACGGCCAGAAAATTCATTTCAGGTATATCCGCAATCTCGGGCCGCCGAGGCGGAAAATAAAATTTTTTATATTCTTTTTTGTAATCAAAAGCCATGCGTTTTTTCTCCCGTTCACTGTTTGATTTTCGCCCGTTTATCGGCAAGATTTTCTTTATATAACCGATCCTGCTTTCTGAGTTTCTTTAACGCCCAATCGTAATGACTCGAAGTTACGGAAATACAATAGCTGCCCAAAGAGGTTGTTCCCGTCCAAGAAAAATACTTTTTCAAAAACAGCTCTTCGTCCGTAAACGAACGAATCAAATCCATAACGGCCCGATGACTGTCTTTAAGCATTTGTTCCGCCGTTTGACAGGAAGTCGATTGATGCTTTTTCCAAATCTCCATATTCATTTGCGGATACGTTTTCCAATTATAAGGAAGCGGCAAAAAGGCCGCGGTTACTCCCCTTCGGTTATTTTCCACAAAGTTCAGCAACAGTCGATGCCATTCGTAAAGATGAACGAATACGTCCCGAATATTTTTGTCTCTGTCTTCAAACAAAAATTCAGCGCAACGCTCTTCTTCCGACATGGCTTCCGCAAAGCCGAAAAGTTTTTCAAATCCTTCCTCCGCCGCTTTCAGCAGCGACTGTTTGGTCGTCGGTCTGGGCATAATTTTTTCTCTCCTCCGTTTTTCTTTCATTATAGCAAAGAAAAAGTGACAACAGCGTGTCACTTTTTATAAATTTGTTTTATTTTTTCCACTTGCTCCAACAGGCGATTTCTGACGGAGACGGGACTTTCCACATATACTTCCGCGCCATAGGAAAGCAGGTAGCCGTAAAGCCAATTATCTTCCGGCAGGCAAATCGAAACCGTATGAGAACCGTCTCTGTTTTTTGAAATATTTTCGGGGGAAAATTCGTCATAAACGCGGTAAGCGGCCGATGCGGAAAAACGAAGTCTGAGTTCTACCGAGGCCGGCGAAGGAGTCTCCTGCTCGACGGAAGGAGGAGAAAATTTTCGGGCGTCGAATTTTTCCGAAAGGATACAAAGGTTTATCATACGACGGATTTTGAAAATCCGATAATCCTTCCTCGACAAGCAATATGCCTGTAAATACCAGGAGCCCGACTTAAAAATTAATTTTAAGGGGTAAACCGTCCGCTCTTCCGTCCTTCCCGCCGAACCCGCATAGACAAAAGAAAGAGCCGATTCGCCAACGACCGCGCGTTTCAACAGTTCAAACTTTTCTTTATCCTGTTCGGAATTTCCCCAGCGAGAAAAGTCTACTTCTATCCACTGCCTGTCCGTAAACAGAATTCCGAGCTTTGATAAAATCGCCGCCTGGTTTATATACTTTGTCGAAGAAAGGCTTTGCAGGCCGATCACAAGCTGATTCCGCTCCTCTTCCGACAAGGGGGCTTTATCGAGCACAAACGAACTTGAAATGGAGACGCCTCCGCCCTTGCCCGGCGAAGTCAGAATCGGGATTCCCGCAACGGACAATGTCTCTATATCCCTCAATATTGTGCGTTTGGAAACGCCGAAGCGTTCGGCGAGCTCGGCAGCCGTCGCGCTCTTTTTCCGCAAAAGCGTATACACGATATCGAAAAGTCTGTCAATTTGCACAGAGCTCCTCCTTAAAATTCCCCGTTTTGTCCGTATTATATCATAGAAACAAACATAAGTAAATCTTTTCCCTTGCAATTCCGATACTTTTATGATATAATAAAACCGATGAAGAACTGCAATAAAAATACCCCTACGTTGGAAACAGAGAGGCTGATTTTAAGAAAATTTACAAATCGGGACATCGGCGCGCTGTTTGAGATTCTTCAAGATGAGGAAGTCAACACATACCTGCCTTGGTTTCCCGCAAAGACTTTGGAAGATGCGGAACTGTTTTTCAAGACGCATTATGAATGCGTCTATGAACACCCCCGCGGTTATGCCTATGCGGTTTGTCTGAAAACGGACGACAAACCGATAGGCTATATCAAGATCGAAACGGGCGACAGCTACGATTTCGGCTACGGATTAAAAAAAGAATTTTGGGGAAGAGGCATTATGACGGAAGCGGGAAGCATACTTCTCAAACAGGCAAAAGCGGACGGTATTCCCTACGTCACCGCCACCCATGACAGAAAAAATTTCCGAAGCGGAGCCGTCATGAAACGATTGGGCATGACCTATCGCTATTCCTATGAGGAACAATGGCAACCGAAAAATTTCCCCGTAATTTTTCGCATGTATCAGCTCAACCTGAACGGGAAAAGAGACGAAACGTATAAAAAATATTGGGAAAACGCTTCGGTGCGCTTCATAGAAACAAATATCTGAACTTTCAAAAATCGATGGAAAACTCCGTAAAGTAAGGACGGAAAGTTCCTTCCGAAAATTCTAAATTCTGCACGATATAGCCGAGCCGATTGACTTCCGCCACTGCCGTGACCGAACGAAAAGTCATCAGCTGATAGAGCCCGACCGACGAATTATAATAGGGAAATACGACGGAAACGGGATTGATA
>CAKXBD010000067.1 GCA_934871445.1 uncultured bacterium
CCGTTATACTTCTTTACCGTCTTTTCGACAATTTTATGCCCCAGCCCGTGATTGCTTCCGTCGCCCTTCCTGCTTCTGAGCAGCAACGCTTCGCCGCGCTCGGTTTCGTTCATTTCCCCGAGAAAATTCCGGCAACAAACGATGAGATAATCCTGCTTTATCCCCATTTCAAAAAAGACGGGCCTTTGCGTGTTTTCCCCACGGACGCAGGCTTCCAGCGCATTGTCGATGATATTCGTCAGCAAGCTGCAAATATCGTTCGGCGCAAACGGCAGCTGCGGAGGCACGTTTACCTTACAATCCAAAACAATTCGATTTACCTTGCATTTCTGCATTTCCATATTCAAAATCGCACTGATTTCTTTATTCCCGCAATCGATATATGATAATTTATCCGATACCGTAACAGCAAGATTTTCAAAATATTCCTTCAATTTATCGTATTTACCGCTTTCGAGCAGAATACTCATCGTCGTAAGCTGATTTTTAATATCATGTCTCAATTCCCGCATATCGGCAATCGCCTGCTCCGATAATTTCATCATGGAATTCGAGGCAATCAAAAACTCGTTTTCCTTTTGCAAAATGGTTTGCTGCATTCGCTCGTTACATGCGCTTCTCCATAAAAAATAATTTTCCATTACAATGACGTAGCTCGCTACGAGCACCGCAACGTAAAACTTATCCTCCGTCGCGGGAGCGCTGGGACCGACGCTTGCCGTATGAAAATAAATCAAAAATGCCGCGGCAAATACCGGAACTTCTATCATTCCGACAAAACTTAGCGAAATATCTTCGAACTGCTTAATCGAATATCTATACAGAAAAAATACGCACAATAATATCAAAAGATAACTCACCAAAGTCCACGGACTCATGTGGCCGGGAACGTGACCGCTCGAAACAAGTTCCACGAACCTCGCACCCAGCTCGGTCACCGTGATGATCGTACAATATAAAACCGAAGACATGATCAGCCGCTGATACAAGCCGAATTTGCAGAAAAATATACAATAAACGGAAAGAACTAAAAGATGCGAAATAAAAAATCCGATTCCGTTTAACCCCGGCAAAACCTTTGCCCAAAGAATAAAAACGGTATTCACCAATAATTCCGCAAGAAATAAAAGGATCGTCTTTCCGAAAAATATCGCCAAAGTTTTTCCGTCTCGCGCGGGAGGACTTAAAATAAAGGCTATGGAAAATGCCACTACTACAAATTGGACAACAAAGGTATAATTCGTTAAAAACTTTAACAACTCTTCTAAAAACATTTTATCCCCTATCTTTGGCTTTTGTATTTGATATGTTGTATTATATCCTGATACGGGAAAAAAGTCAAGTCTTATCTTAAAATAAAAGCTCCGAAACTACGCGCCCCCTTTACGGATAGGTCTAAAAATATTCCTGCTCCAATACCGTTTCTTCAAATTCGCTCGCGACGAATCCATGGTCGCCACAATGGTATAGATTTTATAAATAGAACTATAATTTTATCTTCCAAATATCTTAAACCTAACAAAAACTGTATCTGTCTTTTATTGGTTATCAGATATTTTTGTATACTTTTTTGGTATTTTAACGCGTATATCCGGCCGTTTCATCTAACATATATGTATATTTTTTTCCTGTACTCTTAAAATACTCGTCACCTGTAACTTTATAAATTTTTCAAACTATCATTTACTTCTATCATTTAATTATAATATAAGCATTAAAAAGAATACCTATCTCATAACCTAATGCCGTCGATTGCGCTTTCGACGATTTGTCCGTTTTTCGCATACCATAACGGAGCGCGCGTTTTCTCATCCATAAAACTTTGCGTAAGCGCAAATGTTTCCGCGTGCCAAAGGGGATAGCGAAGAGAAAACGAACAACCTTTTACTTTTATATTTCTGCATTCTTTCAAAACGGATTCCCCGTCTTTAGGTCCGTCAAATATACAATTTATAATATCAGTATCTTTCAGATTATATAAGGCGCGTTCTTCGTCGTAAACTCTGTTTTTTATTTCCATTATTCGATACCCTGTTCTGTCGCAGTCTTTTTCAATTTAACTATTAAATAATCCAAACAATCTATCCGCTTTTTACAAGTATTCAGACCGTCGAGCAATTCTTGTCTGTGAGCGGCAAGCAGACGTATTTTCCCGCGAATGTCGCCCTTTCCGTCAAACTCGTTAAACTTGTCTATAACGTCCTGCTTACAGCCTGCATCTATTAAATTCTGAATAACCGCTTTCTTTTCCCGTTCCTCCATACTTTCCGCCTCCGAGTTACATTTATATTTTATTCATATTTAATATCAATGTCAAATACTTATATTTTATATAAATCCATAATTGATAATTATGAAAGAACATGCTATAATTTTAATATAAAAATATCGGGAGCAAATTATGGAAATACGCGAATTAAAATATTTTTTAGCGGTTGCAAGGGAAGAAAACATCACCAAAGCCGCCGAATTTGTAAATACCACGCAGCCCAATCTTTCCCGGCAGATGCAAAAGCTCGAAGAAGAAATCGGTAAACCGCTCTTTATCCGAGGAAGCAGAAAAATATCTCTGACCGAAACGGGTAATCTGTTGCGTAAGCGAGCGGAAGAAATTATAGGACTTTACGAAAAAACCGAAGCCGAACTGACCGCACAGGACGACGATATAAAAGGAGATATTTATATCGGCGGCGGCGAGTCATACGTTTTCAAATATATCGCGAGGGCGGCAAAACTTACACAAACCATGCACCCCGATATACGATTTCATATGTTCAGCGGCGATGCGGGCATTATTACCGAACGTCTCGACAACGGACTTTTGGACTTTGGAGTACTGATAGATTACGACGATATGTCAAAATACGACTATATCCGTCTGCCGCTCGCGGATACGTGGGGAATCCTCATGAAAAAAGACAGCCCGCTCGCCAAAAAAAATACGGTTACGGCAGATGACCTTAAATCGCTGCCGCTTATTTTTTCGCAGCAGGCACTTGCCAATAAACAACACATTGCAACGAATTGGCTGTTACAAAAAGATATTACGCCGAACATAGTTGCTACTTATAACCTTATATTTAATGCCTCGATTATGGTCGAGGAAGGCGTAGGCTACGCCGTAGGGCTTGATAAGATAATCAATACGGACGGCAATAACAATCTCTGTTTCCGTCCTCTTGCCCCACGAGTCGAATCGCACCTTGATATTGCGTGGAAAAAATACACCGTATTTCCACGTGCCGCAGAAATTTTTATTGAACGATTGCGTAGCATTCTTTAACCTATAATTGTCTTTCGATTAAGTTTGTGTCGGAAAAATCTCCATCAAGGGGGAAAATTATCACATCAAATAAAAAGCGATTTACCTAAAAGGCAAATCGCTTTTTTCGCTTGAAAGTACAATTTCTATTAAAATTTTTTCTGATTTTTATTCCCTATGGGAGTTACATTTTTACAAAGACTCTACCTAATGGCTACATAGTAATAATTTTTTGGTGCTTTTTCACCTATCCCTATAACTACGCACCATTCGTAGTCACAGATCAAAAAATAATTTACGACCAACCGTAAATAGTGGACAAAATTTAAACTAATTGTTATAATAAGAATAGTTCGTTTTAATCAATTAATGTCTTTTTGTCAAAGTAAGGTGAATCAAAAAAATCTTTTATACTTATGCCTAAGCCTGCACAAATTCCATATATAAACTTAATTTGAACCGAATCATTTCGGGCTTTTGCCATATCAATCAAAGTAGAATTAAGTTCAATATCCTTTCTACTTCTTCTGTTTTTCTTTGAGCAAGTTTTTCTATTTTCACGGCTTCCCGTCTCTGTTCTCAACAATAGGCTTTTACTTTATCCCTTATTTCCTTCGTCGTGGCTCCCAAACTAAACAAACGTATATTTTCTATTTCGTTCAGGATTTTTTCCGGCAAGGTTTTGCAAAGCTCTATTCGTCTGTTTATCCACTCATCAAAACACTTCTCCGCCGTTGCTTCTTCAAATTGTATTGGCTTCCTGCTCAATATTTGCGGCATATCCTCCAATAATCCGATCACTTCCCGAAACGAAACCTTTCCCGATAAATATTCTTTGATTTTTCGTTTTTCTTCTTCATTGTCTTTATTTATTTCCTCTACCAATACTCGTTCCAGCTCAATATACTCCGTTTTCTTTTTCTCATATAGTCTATTTTCCGTCTTTTCTTTGATTTTCCGGACTTTCAGCCAGTTTATGATAAACGACCTTTCATATAGCAACACCGGTCTTTAGACTAAGACCATGAATGGTTAAACCTTCTTTTTGACACAGCTCTTTAACTCGCAAAGCTATAGCATCTTTTAATCTCATAATTTTAACACCTATCCTTATTTACGGTTGTTCGTAAATTTAGTATAGGTATTTTTTAAATTTTATGTTTGCGGTCATTCGTAAACCATTCAAAAACAGCAATGGAGGGTAAAATGAAATTAATTGAAGCAAATTCTATAAGAATCAAGCAACTTTTGGACGAATATAACATGACTATTGATGATTTGGCGAGTAAAGGAAATATTCCTATAGCCACACTGAAAAATATACTATCTTGTTCTCTTGAATCTATTAGATTAAAAACGATTTTATCCATCTGCCGCGTTTTTAAAATAGAACTCGCAGAATATTATCGAAGCGATTTATTTGATATGGACAATTTAGATGATTCCCCAAAAAACATTCATAAGTAAACCTTCTTTTCTGTTGTAATTTTTCCCTTGGGAAAGTTCACCTTCTCCTGCCACGGTGAAAGGTACCACCTGCCGTTATTAAGGCAGACTTTCCCCTTGTAAGTAATCTTCTTTTCAAAAATTTTTATAATTTTAAGAAGGAGGAGAACCAATGTTCTCCCCCCTTTCTTTTATCTGCGACCTACTCGCCTTTGCTCTTTTTAACGAGAATCAGTATTACAACCAACCCGATCAGCAAGCATATCCCGCCAACGATCAAGCCGATCATGGCTCCGTTAATTCCGCTTTCAATATGAAACTCGTACATCGTACTGTTTCCGCAAATATCTGTGACTGTTACTTTATAGCTCCCTTCTTGTTTTAGGTTTTCTCCGAGTTTATACTCTATTTCCTCGCCGTTCAAATATACTTTTACTTCGGCCTGCTCGGAAAGCTCGGACAGTGACACGTTTTCTTTTGTTGTTCCTCCGTTTTCCACGCCGTTCAACGTAAGCGTAGGAGCCGTTCCGTCTATAGTTATTGTAAAGCCGTACATGCTCCCGTTAACCGTAACCTCTATTTTATATTTCCCGTCTGCTGTGAGTTCAAGCTTTCCTTCGTTCAAACTCTTTTCTTCACCATTTACAAAAATTTTTTCAAAGCCAGGCATATCCTTGAAATTGTATACAAACTCTTTTATAAGCGGTTTGACGATTGTAAAAGACATCTCGGCTCTGTTGCCGAGTTCATCCACGAGCGTTAAGAAATATTCCCCGGGAGCCGTAATCGCCTCGTCTGCCGTATATTCGACTTCTTTGCCATCCTTCTTCAAAATTATTGTTACGACCTCATCGGGCGAGATAACTACGGAATTAGATAGCCCTTTATCGTTTATATTGATATCGAAGTCCACAAATTTATCTATTGCAAACGTTACTTCGGTTTGATTCCCTGCAAGGTCACTCACGACTACCCTGTACGCCCCGCTTTCAGAAATTATGCTTCCCGAAATATATTCTCCGACCAAAATCCCGTCCTTGAATATCTCGACCGATACGCCTTCTTCTGTAAATATAACGCGGATATCTCCGCTTACCTCGTCGCCGTTTTCCGCACCTTCAAGCGTAACTTCGGGGGCAATTGTATCAATGACAAATTCATATATTAACCACATTTTGTTTTTGGGATACAAACTCGGTTTTCCAAACATTCCCTGCCGCATCGACACATACAATTTCATAACTACCCGTATCTATCGTATAAACCGTATCGCCTTTTTTATATGGTTTACCGTTTATCGTTACATTCGTTATCGGGGCATAAATTTCGGGATCCCCGTCCGTCCAATCGAGAAAAACATCTCCGTCTGTTTTTCCGTCTATAACATTTTTTACCTCAAGCGTTTTTACTGTTCTGTCTATTATAATCGTGAATTCTCCCGTCGAGTTCCCTGCTTCGGAAATCCCGTAGAATATATATTTCCCCGGCCTATAATATTCCGTTCCCGATACATATTCTGTAAAATCTTCGCTGTCAGGCTGTTTCACATAACACGTTTCTTCGCATTCGAATCGAATATATGCACCGTTCGTGTAACTTCCGTTATCGCAAGGCTCGTCGTCCACATATAACTGCCCTTTAGGAATTTCTCTGTCTAACGTCACCTCGTAACAATCGGATACATTCCCTGCTCTATCCACACAATAAAAGGAATACGTTCCTTCCTCCGTATAAGACGTACCCTGTTTATATTCGGTAAATTCATTATCTTCCGGCCTTTTCACGAACACCTCGGCAATCCCAAATTCATCTTGAGGAGTAAAGCTGATTGTTTCCGCATTCGTAATACTTCCCGAATCGATTATAGAGTTTCCTGCATATAAACTCCCTGTAGGTTTCGTTTTGTCCAGGGTAACACTCATCGTATCCGATTTATTTCCACATTTATCTACGGCATAAAAAGAATACGTCCCTTCTGTTTCCAACATTGTTCCAAGGGCATATTTCGTATATCCCGAACTTCCGGGCATTTTTACATAACTACTTTCTATTCCGCCATAGACATCTATCGCCTCATATTTAATATATGCTGCGTTTGTATAGCTA
Source organism: uncultured bacterium (assembly GCA_934871445.1). GTDB lineage: Bacteria > Bacillota > Clostridia > Christensenellales > Borkfalkiaceae > Scatosoma. The sequence continues at coordinate 6,815 of CAKXBD010000067.1, forward strand.
CCGCTTGATAATTTCGTTGTTTCGCCGTATAACGTCCCGGCAGGTGCTGAAATATCATAATAAACCTTATATTCTTCCGAAACATTTCCCGCTTTATCTACCGCGCGGAAGGTATACCAGCCATACATTTCCGCTATACTTGTTCCCGGCGTATATTTTACCCATTCTTCCGTGTACGGTTTCTTTAACTCACAATAAGAAATGCCTCCCGCATCCGTGGCCGTATACTTGATAGCTTTATTGGTATATCCCCCGTTCGCCACCGTCACACCGTTTGTGTCTGTAACCGTACCTATCGGGGCAACCGTGTCTAAATACATCCATGAGACATCGCTTTCATTTCCGACTTTAAGGCGGCAGTTGCATTCCGTCATCCAACCCGATATCCGTGCTATCTTCCAATGTGCCCTCTTTTTCCAGCTCCGCTACATCTTCGATACTGCCGCCGTTTGCCAAATGCTCGGCCGTGCGTTTTATTTCCCACGGGAACGGACAAGCACCTCGCTCCGCAAGGGATATGATTTGTCCCGCTATTTCATTCCCGTGTGTTTCCTGTATCTTTCGGATATGCTCTGCAAAAATCCCGAGAAATTCTTCCGCCTTTTTATGTCCGAGACTCGGCTTGCCGTCCGGAGAATCATATTCCTCCAATTCTTTCGACCACTCCCACCACACCTCCGCTGCCGTATTACTGTTCGGGCGGATCGCATTGATAAAATCCTTAAATTCTTTCTGATTCATTTTTTCTACCGTTACATAATTATTGCAGGGCCGCCTGCTTCTGCAAGCCATTCTTTTTCGCTGCCGCAGATATTATTCATACAAACATTTTTCAAATCAAGATTCCCCGCATCCATATTCTCCACGCAACAATTTTGCAGGCTCATACCTGTACCAGAACAATCGACGAGACGGACGCCCGCGAAATTGCTGTGCGTGAATATCGCACTGTATAATTCCGTTCCATACAATTTTGCGCAGCTGAAATCACTTTCTTCTGCAACCGCCTTTATAAGATTGCAATGATAAAAACGAGTCCCTTTGAAACTTGAAAAACATAGTCCTGTTTCTTGCAGGTTTACATTGACGAGTTTTGCGCCGTCGAAGTTCGCATCCAGCAGTTTCTGTTTCTGCAGATCTATATTCCTAAGAATGCAATTTGAGAAATCCGCCTGTTTTCCGCCCGCATTATTCAGCCACAGTATATGATTTGCAAGCATGACCTCTATTTCGGATTCCGCCAATTCTTTCAGCGGCGTATCCGTTTTCACATACGGTTCCGCTATTGTAATTGATTTCATCGAGATTTTGTGCTTTCCCTGCAAGCCCCGCGTACTCTTTCGGCGAGTTGACTTCTTTAACGTAGACGATAGGCGGTATCAGTTCGGGAATGCCGATTTTTTCCAAACAATTGTATAGTTCTTTCTCCCGGCATGGAAACGTTATTTCCGTTTCCGCGCCGTTCATCAGTATCAGTTTTATCATTATTACTCTTGTCTCCTGTCCTACATTTTCTGCTGTTCGCACATTTCGCTTTCGGGCGGAATACCGAGAAGTTCTTCCAACGTCATATGGCTGTTAATATATACGAATCCGCCTTCTACGAACTTGCCCGCATATTCTTCCTCCATATGCCGGCCTACCCCGTAAAGATCGATATATTCCTCCAACTCGGACGGGATATCCGCTCCGAATGTGATATCCACGGCATATTGCCCTACCTCCGTATAATCCGCCGCACCTTCAATATATTCGAAATCGTCGATATACTCCGCAAGTTTCGCAATCATCTTTGCAGAATCGTCGCCCGCATACTTTACCATTCCTTCGAGTTTATCAAAATCCATATCCGCAACGTTTATCTTTTCGGCCGCCGCATTGATATCGAAAATACTCTCGCTTTGCAGCATCCTTTCAAACCGCTCCCGCCATTCTCTGCCATCGGCATTGAAATCCTCTACTCGATAAGAACAGTCCTCCGCTTTCTCCGCGCCCAGCCGGTGCAGCGCTTTCCTTATCGCCATAGGCTCGGCGGGAAGATATAGGTATTCCTTTTTGTCGTTATACCCTACCTCTACTGACAACAGTTCTTCGCCCGTATAGCTATAATAAGGCAATACCTGCCCATCGTAATATTCCTTTTCTTCAATTCCTTCGTTACGGAATAAAAGCCCGTTATCAGTCTTTATCCCTTTTCCCGAGTCGAGTAATTCCTTGCCTGCCTTTTCATAATCGTTATTTTCTGCCTCATCCAAAGTCATACACGGCTTTACCGAATACAAATACCTGCGGCCTACGACAGCCATATCGTCCGTTTCTTGCATAAGCGTATAACAGCCGAGGTTGAAATGCAGATTGATGAGTTCTTTCGGCGTTTCGTATCCTTCATATGCCGCTATTGTAAATAATGCGGTCTTTTCTGTTTCATCTTCGCTATCCATTAGTTTTGCGAGGTAATTTATTTCGTCCAGGTCGAGTTCCTGATTTTCCAAACACACAAACCCTTCCGGCTCCACCACCTCCGATACATACCCTTTCACGCCCGGCGAGTTTTCCTTCCCCAGCCGTTTCAACGCTTCGTGCAGTTCTTCTTCCGTACACGGAAATGCGATATCTGTATTCCCCTGTTTATTTCGTATATTCAGTACGATCTGTTTCATGAATCCCCTCTTTTAAATTTATTAAAGCGCAGATTTTACTCTGCGCTTTGCCTTTGCTTTATCAAAATTTCAACGAAGTGGCCCTGCCGCCGATAACGATGCTTTGACCGCGTTCGCGTACCCCGATTGTGTTGCCGTATACTCTGTTCCGTTCGTCGTTTTTCCTGTTATAACGATCGCTTCACCGTATGCCTGTAGGATCGCGACTTCGCCGTCAATGAACCTTCGCTTGTCGGCGTCAAGGTCATATAATCCGTCAGCATAGTCCTCCGCCGCAATTCCTGTTATGACCACCAACAACAGCGAGCCATGATGCTGAGCTATATTTTACTCTTATCCCTGTTCTTATATTTCTTTTTCAATTCCTCCCGTTCTTCTTTATACTTCTTCGCTCAATCCGTTTCTGCGGATCCCTACCGCCGTTTCAATAAGCCTGTACAGCGGCGGAGGGATCACTTCCCTGTCCGCAAGGTCTGCCGCCGTGATATGCTCCGTTCCGAGCGTCAAATCCTTTGCGCAGCACAGCAACGTATAACTGCTCTCCGTCCCGCAATATAGCCGTATCCTGTTCAGCAGTATTTTCCCGCTCCGCATCTGCCGTTTCGCTGCGCGCCATAACGCTCGGTCTGCCGTCAGAAGATACAACTTGCACATCAGTTTTCGGTCATTTCGGTTCGCTCTTTGTGCTGCGTGGATAAACACTTCCCTGTGGGCCTTGTTCTTGAAATACATAGACATTCCTCCTGTGAAATTGAAAAAGCCGACCGTTTTTTTACGATCGGCTTTTATGTATCTGTTTATATTGTCTTATTCGTTCAACTCCACTATGTTTTCTATCGGGATCCGCTCCCCTCGGTCTGTCACGATAACTTTCCCTATCTCGTCTATCTTCTTTATTGTACATTCCGTCCATTCATACCTGCCGCCTTCTTTTTTTTCGTCCGCTACAAAGTATGTGATGCGCACGGAGGTTTTCGGATTCGCCATAATTTGCAAAAAGCGTTCGTTCAGTTCTGCGAGGTGCTGTTCGTCCAAATCCCAGCGTCCGTCCGTAAGACGCGCCGTTTCGTCGATTGCGTCGCCATACCCCGTCAGCGCCGCAAAGGGCGAAAACTGTGCCGCGCGGTCGATGAGCGACATATGCGCGTGAGTTTTGGAACGATGATGCGGCAGGTTTATGATATCGTCATACTTGCTCATGCTTTATGCCCTCCGATACGACTATTTCGATCTTTCGCTGTAGCCCCATCTTCCAAACTCATTCCCTTGAGAATGGCGTTCTTCCCGTATTTGTTTTTTATATCAAGAACCGCTTGCTGCCACTTTTTCTCCTTTTCAAGCTGCTCTTTTTCCGCCGCTCTATTCTTTTCTTCCTCCGCATAATCTGTAAACAGATTCATCTGCTCGGAAACAAGTTCTTCCTTCTCACTTTCATCCACCACCTTTCCCGCCGTAATATATAGCC
>CAKXBD010000068.1 GCA_934871445.1 uncultured bacterium
TATCGGCATTGGCGGAATCAGCATGAGTGCCTTGGCGAAATTTCTTCTCGCCTGCGGCTACGAAGTATCGGGAAGCGATATGAATTCCGGTGAACAGACGGAAGAGTTATTGTTTTCCGGAGTGAGGATTCATTTCGGGATAGAGGCAGATAATCCGGATTTGCAAGCGGCCGATGCGGTAATCTATACCAGCGCGATTCCGGAAAACCATGAAGAATTAATCACTGCACGTAAGCAAGGCAAAATTTTATGGCGGCGTTCGGAGTTTTTGGAAATCGTATGCGGTTTTTTTTCACATGTCACGGCAGTGGCGGGGAGTCATGGAAAGACGACATGCACGGCAATGTGCGCACATATTCTCAAAGAGACGGGGGTGCTTTTTGCCGCACATATCGGAGGCGAGGATTCGCAGTTCGGCAATTTTTATATGAACGGACGAGATTTTTTCGTTACCGAAGCTTGCGAATATAAAAAGAATTTGCTTGAAATCCGAGCGGAAACGGCCGTACTCCTCAATATAGACCGCGATCATATGGAATGTTACGAGGGAATAGACGACCTCGTAAACACTTTTCGTACATATTGTGAAAAAGCGGAGACGGCGTTTATTTGCTCGGACAATGACAAGTGCAAAACATTGGGGAATTTTTCTACCTTCGGGATAGATGATAAAACAGCGGACTATCGGGCGATCGATTTAAGGCAGTCGGGAGAAAGATATTCCTTTACGGTATCGGAGTACGGAAAATCTCTCTGCCGAGTGCGCTTAAAAGCCGCCGGGAAATGTAACGTCTATAACGCTTTGGCGGCGTTTGCGGCAATGCGCCGTTATGGATTCGACGAAAAGGAGATTGTGCGCGGGCTGGAAACTTTTGTCGCCGTGAAGCGGCGGTTTGAATGTATCGGCTGTTATTCGGGCGCCTCTTTTATCTGTGATTATGCGCATCATCCGAGGGAAATCTCGGCGACGGTTGCCACGGCAGAAAAAATGTGTGCGGGAAAACTTTATACGATTTTTCAGCCGCATACTTATTCCCGAACAAAACTTCTGATGGAGGATTTTGTTCGGGCTCTGCGTGCCGTACCCAATCTGATGATTTATAAAACTTATCCCGCACGGGAATACTTCGATGAAGAGGGGAGTGCTCTGACCTTGGCAAAAAACGTGGGAAACTGTCTCTACTCAGAAAGTATCCGAGAATTGAAAATGTGGTTAAAAAATACCGTACAGGCGGGAGATATAGTACTTTTTTTGGGCGCAGGGGACATTTACTATGCAGCACAATATTTACTGAAAGAATTGAATAAATAACCGTTGAAAAAATGGAAATACAGCGTAAAAAGTGACGACAGGGGCGAGAAAAAGAAAAAACTCTCTCCCGCTGTCGTTTTTTTGCTTCAATACAATTGATAAATGAGAAAAAAAATGTTATAATAAAAGAGTATAAACGGAGGTGAATGCCTTGAAGGAAAATAACGAAAAGAATAAAGACGAAAAGGAGAAACGGACAGGAATTATCACGAAGGAAAGTATAGACGCCGTGGGCGTTTTATTTTCCGCTCTCGCGTTTCTCATACTCGTTACGCGCGACTTGATTTTCGGGGATATCGGCGAAGCGATCGCTTCCTTTCTTTTGGGAGTATTCGGCGATTGCGCTTATCCGTTGCTTCTCGTTGCTTTTTACATATCTTTGACTTCTTTTATCGGGAAACGGTTTATTCGCAGCAGAAAAGCCGTGGCGCTCCTTTCGGCGTCCGCCGTTTGCCTGCTGCTGATTCTTCATGTCGCTCTGACGTATAAATGGGCGCTTTCCGGCTATATTTCCGCTTGTTTTTCTGCGGGAAAGGACGGATTTTTTTCTTCGGCCGTAACCGGCTGGTTAGGTGGGCTGATTATTTATCCCGTTATGAAACTGACCACGCGCGTCGGAGCACTGATTATTTTTTCCGCGCTCTTTTTGCTGTGCGTTTATCTTTCGGCCTGTGTTTTGACGGGCGGGAAATTCCGCTTAAAGTTCAATGCGGAAAAAAAGGAAAGCTCGTCCGCCAAGAATCGTAAGTCAGAGCCTCGGACTTCTCAGATGCCCGTTCAAAGAGAGACCGTCTATCCTTCCGCTCCTCGACAGGAAGCGTTTTCTTCTGACCCGAATTATTTTTCGTCTTACTCGGGACAGGCTCCGACGGAAGCATATTCCGGTCCCGTTCCCGAGGTCAGGCAACGGCCGGGCGTCAATCTTCCGAGCGGAGAATATAATTCAAGTGCTTATCAGAACAGCAACGGATATCGTGCCGGAGAAAATTATCGTACGAACGGAGCTTATCGACAGAATTCTTTCCGACCCGAGCAAACATCTTCGACGGGAACGAGCGGGACGGGAAACGCATTTTCTCCATTCGGGATTTTTAATAACGGAAATTCGTCCGTGCAGGAAGAAAGAAAGGACGGATACCGCGAATATCAGCAGAGTAAAGAGTATTTATTTGGAGGAACACCCGCCGAAATTTATCGTAAAAATTTAATTTTTGACAGCAATGCGAACGTCAATAAGCGTCCTCCCGCAGACCCCAATCAGCCGACCGTATATGACAGCGCTTTCGCCGATTCCTATTCCGCGGCGTATGCCGATGCCGTGAACGGCGGTGAGGAACCCGCTCGGCCTGCAAAGATTCTTACGGACAACACGCGCGGGCAGGACTTGTATACGCCTCGGACGCTCAGAGACAGCGACGGGGAGACGGGATTTGGAAATGTATCTTCCTCTCCTTCGGCTGTTTCGCCCGTGGAGCCTATACAACCGGCAGAGCCCTTCCGTGCTGAACAGACTCCCTATCGTCCGGAAGCCATACAGCCGATGCAGACGCCGAACGTACAGATTTCCGAACCCAAGTCGGAGGCGTCCGAAAATGCGGAACAGCGTTTCGATACGGCGTCCGGTGCCGCTTTGAGAGACGAAAGGGGAGCGGATGCCGAGATTGTTCCGCCCGAAGAACCTAGATCGGAAACTTCGGGAACTCGTCCGGGATTTTTCGATATTTTTTCTCCGTCAAATCCCAATATTTACGGCCAACGGGACGAAGAAGAAACACCGCTCGCCGATGAGCCAACGAACGGCAGAGACGGCTTCGGGCGAGACTTTTCCGACCGGAATTCTTCCCGCGGTCTGTTGGATTCGGAAGAACCCGACGTGCGAGGCGGAGAGCGTTCCGTTTTTGAGACCGGAAGAGAAGACGAACTTCCCGCCACGGACAGAAAAGATATTTTCGACGAAGATGAGGAAGAAGATCCGTATACGCTTCGCTCGGATTTTTCAGACAACAGAAGAGGAAACGTTCCCGAAGAACCTTCCGACAGACTCTCTTCGCGCGACAGGAGCGATCCGTTTGTTTCCGACCGACGGGAACAGACATTTGAAGAACCTCCTCGTCCCGTTCCGCCGCCTGTACCGAAGCCTCGGGTGCATAAGCCTTATCAGCCGGCTCCGTTGGACTATTTCGATTGCAGAGACGTAGAACCCGATTCCAATTCGGAGGAAGTGGAAAACAATAAGATGACGATTTTGGAGACGTTGGACGCCTTCAAAGTGACGGACGCAACTATCGCTTCCGTTACTTACGGTCCTACCGTCACGCGCTATAATGTGGTTATTCCCCGCAATATTTCCGCCAAGAAGGTCGTTGCTTTGGATCAGGAAATCGCCATGAGCCTCTATGCGAGCAAAGGGGTCAATATTTACCCGAACTTTGAGGACGGCGCGGTGAGTATCGAAGTCCCCAATAAAAATCGTCAGTACGTTCAGCTCGGATGTATGCTTACGGGAGACGGCTTTGTGAAGTCCAAGCCTACCTCGTTGGTGTTTGCGATGGGAAAGGACGTCGGCAATCGTAAGATTTACGGCGATATTTGTAAAATGACGCACCTGCTCGTAGCGGGCGCTTCCGGTTCGGGTAAGAGCGTATTTCTCAGAAGCCTTATCATCAGTCTCATTTACAAATATTCACCCGACGATCTCCGACTTATTCTGATAGACCCTAAAAAGACGGAATTCGTCATTTATGACCATTTGCCTCATCTGATGATCAATGAAATTATCACGGATATCAATAAAGTGATTCAGAGTCTCAACTGGGCAATAGGGGAAATGAACCGCAGATATGGCTTGTTCGAGCAAAAGAGCCGTTCGGGAACGTATGTCGTCAATATCGACGAGTATAACGCAAATTTACAGCCGGGAGAGGAAAAGCTGGCGAAAATCGTCATTATCGTGGACGAGCTGGCCGATTTGATGCAGACTGCAAAGAAGGAAGTTGAAGACAGAATTCAAAACCTCACGCAGAAATCCCGCGCCGCGGGCATCCATTTGATCCTTGCGACGCAACGTCCCTCCGCGGACGTTATCACCGGCGTCATCAAGGGAAATTTGCCTACGCGAATCGCGTTTTCTGTGGCTGCGGAGGTGGATTCGAGGGTCATTCTCGACGCTTCGGGCGCGCAGAAACTTTTGGGAAACGGCGACCTGCTCTATATTATGGCGGGAATGAATGCTCCTACCCGTGTGCAGGGTGCTTCCATTTCCTCCGAGGATGCCCAAAAGGTCATCAATTACATAAAAGCGAATAACGAAGCGGAATACGACGAGAACATTTCTGCCTTTATCAACAACATGAAATCGCCGAGCGACGACGGAGACGGAGGAGGCGACGACGAGGGAATCGAAGAAGTATATATCGAAGCCCTTCGGTTTATTATTCAGAGCGGCAGTGCTTCTATTTCCATGATTCAGCGCAAGTGTTCCGTGGGATATAATAAGGCCGGAAAAATTATCGAATGGATGGAAGATATGGGCTATATCTCCGCATTTGACGGAGCAAAGGCGAGAAAGGTTCTCATTACCAAAGAGGAGTTTGAAAGCAAGTACGGCCCCCTTTGATAAAAAATTTTCAAAAAATTTTATAAAACAGGCGTACGTATGTCATATTTATTGTGATATAATAGAGCCGTAAGGAAGGATAAGCCAAAGAATGTTGGAAAATAAACTATTCGGAGTAATTTCGCTCGGCTGCGATAAAAATCGCGTGGACAGCGAGAAGCTCATCGGACTCTTGAAAGAACGGAAGTGCGCGTTGACGGACGATTTGTCGGAGGCGCAGATCGTGATCGTCAACACGTGCGCGTTTCTCGAATCGGCGCGGAAAGAATCGATTGAGACGATTTTAGAATGTGCAGGTTATAAAAAGAGCGGAAAGTTGGAAAAAATAGTAGTGACGGGCTGTCTGCCGCAAAAATTTATCGGAGAACTTTTTGACCCGCTCATTGAAGCGGACGTGTTTTTAGGGCTCCGAGATTATGAAAAAATTTTTGAGGCGCTCGAAAAATCTTATGAGAGAAACGAGCGAGAAAATTATGTGGGCAAAGGGAACGACGGTTTCCGCTTCGGGCGGGTACTTACTACCGAACCGCATTATGCTTATCTCAAAATCGCCGACGGCTGCTATAATCATTGTACCTACTGCCTCATTCCGAAAATCCGCGGCAAATATGTCTCCTATCCCATGCAAGATCTTTTGAAAGAGGCGGAAGAGCTCGGAGAAGTTTCCGAACTTATCGTCGTCGCACAGGATACGACGCGATACGGAGAGGACTTATACGGAGAAAATCGTTTCGTAAATCTGCTTTCCGAGCTTTCAAAGCTCGATAATATCCGTAAAATACGGCTGTTATATTGTTATCCGGACGTCATTGGAGAGGAATTGATTGCGGAAATCCGCGATAACGACAAGATCCTCAAATATATCGATATTCCTCTGCAACATTCGGAAAACAGAATTTTGAAACGCATGAACCGTAAAGGCGGCCGGGAAAGTTATTTGACGCTTTTGAAGAAATTGCGCGAAGAAATTCCTCAAATCGCCGTTCGTTCTACGTTTATTTCGGGGTTTCCCGGAGAAACGGAGGAGGAATTTGAGGGCATGAAAACATTTTTGAAGGAAGCGAAATTCGCAAACTGCGGATTTTTTGCTTATTCTCGCGAACCGGATACCGCCGCCGCCCGAATGAGAGAACAGGTTCATCCTTCCACAAAGCGCCGCCGCGTGCGGGCATTATATGAAGTACAAAGGGAAATTTCGGAAAAATTTCTCTCCTCTTTTGTGGGAAAGTCTCTCGAAGTACTCTGTGACGGAATCGATTACGATAAAAATTGTTTTGTCGGCCGCGCGTATTTCAGTGCTCCCGAAATAGACGGCAAAGTGTATTTCAACGCGCGGGAAGCCTCACAGGGCGAAACTTATCAGATAAAAATAAACAGGGCGGATAGCTACGACCTGTACGGTGAAACGGAGGACTATCGTTTATGAATTTACCGAATAAAATATCTGTCGTGAGAATTTGCATGATTCCCGTTTTCGTGCTTTTCTTTTTCCTCGACGTTATTCCTTTCAATCATATCATCGCGGCGGTAATTTTTGCGCTCGCGGCACTCACGGACGCGCTCGACGGACATATTGCCCGTTCGAGAAATCTCGTGACCAATCTCGGAAAATTTCTCGATCCCATCGCCGATAAAGTGTTGGTCGCTACCGCTTTTATCCTTACGTTGACCGAATACAGCATTTTCGGAATTTGGGGAAGCTGGATTTATATCGCCGCATCGGTGTGCATCTGCGTCATTCTCGCGCGGGAACTCATCATCAGCGCGTTCCGTCAGATCGCGGCCAGCGCGGGAATCGTGCTTGCGGCGGAAAAGCTGGGGAAATATAAGACAACTTTCCAAGACGGCTGCGTGTTTTTTCTCCTCCTTTCCGTCGATTTTTCCGGCACTGCGGGACAGGTCATCAACATGATAGGACTCGTCTTGTTCGCGATTGCGACGGTGCTTACGATTTGGTCGGGAATTTCTTACGTGGTCAAGAATAAAGCGGTTCTCAAAGATACCGCGAGTTAAAACAATGCGCATGCGTATTTTTACCAAAGCGGAACGTTGCGGACAGGAGGAAAGTCGGTCATGAAAACGGCAGGTATTGTTCTGAGAAATTTTAAAAACGGACTTTCCGAGCTGGATTTTTCTTCTTCCGACGCATTTTTGAAAGCGGGATATCCTTTTGAGGAAGTGCGCCTTCTTTCCCGCAAAGATCGGGACGCATTTTTGAAAGCGGCGGAAGATCTGGTGGCCGAATCGGAAAATCTTGTCGTAATAGCGGAAAAAAGTGTTTTACCGTCTGCACGGGAATGGCTGTCGGAAAAATTCAATACAAATTTTTTGCAAGGCACGCTTTCGGGAGCCGGACTATTTGAAAAGGAGGACTGTTCGTTATTTCTCGTTTCTCCGGACGACGGGGAATCGGGCGCGGAATATGTCAAAAATGTTTGTGTCCCCTTTTTGGAAAAAAAGTATTCTACCCGCTTCGATCGTATCGTTCTCCGTGCAGTAGGGGCGGGAAAAGAACGTATCAAAGAGCTTTTGCAAGAAGCGCTCCGTATGAGCGGGGATAAGTTGACGTATAATGATAAAGAACGGTACGGCGAAAGTGTAGTGGAAATTCTCTACGACTCTTCTGCGCCGAAAATGCTTGCGGACGGCGTATTGAGACTGTTTGCGGAAGGTTTGGGGGACGCGGTTTATGCGTTGGACGATACGCCGTTGGAAAAGAGACTCGTTCAGCTTCTCAAACTTCGGGGAAAGAAAATCAGTGTCGCCGAATCGTTTACGGGCGGGGGCGTCGGAAGGCGGATCGTGTCCGTCCCGGGGGCGAGCGAAGTGTATTTTGAAGGTTTGAATACGTATGACGAAAGGGCAAAAATCAAGCGTCTCGGCGTTTCCGAATATACGCTTAGAACGGTCGGAGCCGTATCTGACGAAACGGCTTACGAAATGGCTGCGGGCCTGATCGCCTCCGGAGACTGCGACATTTCCGTCGCGACGACGGGACTGGCGGGACCGAAGTCCGATCGCACGGAACTGCCCGTAGGGCTGGTATATATCGCGGTCGGCCTGAAAGAAAAGGTATACGTTTATCGTTACCGCTTTGAAGGAACGAGAGAGGAAATTACCGAAACGGCCATCAATTACGCTCTTTTTTTGGCCTATCGGCAATTGAAAAATTTATAAAATTTCGTAAAAAGATACAGGAGTAAATTTATAATGAGCAACGAAAAAAACAGCGAAAAGAGCAAGGTAAACAGCGAAAAAATGAAAGCGCTCGACGCCGTGCTTTTGCAGATTGAAAAGCAGTACGGAAAGGGTTCGATCATGCGCCTTGGCGATGAAGCGGGCAAAACGGAAATTGAAGTCATTCCCACGGGCTGTCTCACGCTCGATTTGGCGCTCGGAATCGGCGGTATGCCGCGGGGCAGAATCATCGAGATTTACGGCCCCGAATCCTCGGGTAAGACGACGGTCGCGCTCCATGCAATTGCGGAGGCGCAGAAAATGGGCGGTGTCGCGGCGTTTATCGATGCGGAGCATGCGCTCGACCCCGTCTATGCGAAAAAGCTCGGGGTCAACCTCGAAGATTTGTACGTCTCCCAGCCGGATACCGGCGAACAGGCTCTCGATATCACCGACGCGCTGGTCAGGAGTTCCGCGGTGGATATCATCGTCATCGACTCGGTGGCGGCGTTAACTCCGAAGGCGGAAATCGAAGGCGATATGGGAGATAGTCATGTCGGACTTCAGGCGCGGCTCATGTCTCAGGCTTTGAGAAAATTGACGGCGATCGTCAATAAATCGCATACCTGCGTCATTTTTATCAATCAGCTTAGAGAAAAAGTAGGTGTCATGTTCGGAAATCCCGAAACGACTCCGGGCGGCAAAGCGCTGAAATTCTACGCGAGCATCCGCATCGACGTCAGAAGAATGGATTCGCTCAAAGACGGGGACGGAATCATGGGTAACCGTACGAAGGCGAAAATCGTCAAAAATAAGCTGGCGCCTCCCTTCAAACAGGCGGAATTCGATATCGTTTTCGGAGAAGGGATTTCTCAGCAGGGCTGCATCATCGATATGGGCGTTCAGTACGATATTATTGCGAAGAGCGGCGCATGGTTCAGCTATAACGGCAATAAAGTGGCTCAAGGTAAAGAAAAAATGCGCCAATATCTGAAAGATAACCCCGAAGTACAGGCGGAAATCGAAGCGAAAATCCGTGAAGCGGCGAAGGGCGGCACGGAGGAAACAGAAACACCTGCAGAGGAAAACAAAGAAGAGTAAACCGCCGGAAAAACGAAAGGAAAATTCATGAAATACGGTTTTGTCAAAGTCGCGGCGGTAAGTCCGGAACTGAAAGTCGCAGACGTAAAATTTAATACGTTGAAAATCGAAGAGGAAATTGTAAGTCAGACGAAGGAAGGGACGGAAATTCTCGTCTTTCCCGAGCTCTGCCTTTGCGGCTATACGTGCGGAGATCTATTTTTACAGCCCCTTCTTTTGGAGTCTTGCCGAAGGGCGCTGAAAGAGCTTTCGCTGTTTACGCGCGGAATTTCCATGCTGATTTTTGTGGGACTGCCCATGGATTATATGGGAAAGTTATATAACTGCGCTGCGGCGCTCTGTAACGGAAGGGTGCTCGGCATTGTTCCCAAGACGCACATTCCCAATTATTCGGAGTTTTATGAGCGGAGGTATTTTTCTCCCGCGCCGAACGGGAACATTTCCGATTATCGGCTTTGGGAAGAAGAATACACGACATTCGGAACCAAGCAAATTTTTGCCGACGAAAAAAATCCCGACGTAAAGGCGGCCTGCGAAATCTGCGAGGATTTATGGGTAGGTATACCGCCCTCCGTTTATGCGGCTTCGGCAGGCGCGACGATTATCGTCAATCTTTCCGCGTCAGACGAGACGATCGGGAAGGCGGAATATCGGAGAATGCTCGTCAAATCACAGTCGGGAAGAAACGTTTGCGCGTATATCTATGCAGATGCCGGAACGGGCGAATCGACTACGGACATGGTTTTCGCCGGGCATAATCTGATCGCGGAAAACGCTTCCGTATTGTCGGAAGGTCTCCCTTTTGTAAAGGGAAGAGCGACGGCGGAAATTGACGCCTCTTTTCTCGCGGCGGAACGCAGAAAACTGACGACTTTCACGGGCGCGGAAACGCCTTCGGATTTTATCGTAACAAAGGCGTGTTTTTGCGGGGACGGGGAACTGACTTTGCGAAAAGTTTCTAAAATGCCGTTTGTTCCGCAGGAGAACATGCAACTCGGAGAACGTGCGGAACTTATTTTATCCATACAGGCGCAGGGCTTGGCGCGCAGACTTTCTCATACGGGCGCAAAGACTGCGGTTATCGGAATTTCCGGCGGGCTCGATTCTTCCCTTGCACTTCTCGTTTCTGCACGGGCGTTTGAAATTCTCGGCAGAGATAAAAGGGATATTGTTGCCGTTACGATGCCCGGGTTCGGAACGACGGGAAAGACGTTTGATAATTCCCTGAAACTGATTGAATGTACGGGGGCAAGCGGGCGGACAGTCAATATTTCCGAGAGTGTTTTGAAGCATTTTGAAGATATCGGCCACGACAGAGAAGTGTTGGACGTGACGTACGAAAATGCACAGGCGCGCATGCGTACCATGATTCTCATGGACATCGCAAATAAGACGGGAGGGCTCGTCGTCGGGACGGGGGATTTAAGCGAACTCGCCCTCGGTTGGTGTACTTATAACGGAGATCACATGTCGATGTATGCCGTCAATTCCTCCGTACCCAAGACC
>CAKXBD010000069.1 GCA_934871445.1 uncultured bacterium
ACTGTATATTATACAGGATTGTTATTTTTCTTTTCCTTTCTTTTATGCGTGCGGCTCGGGCGCATTTACGGCGGCTTTGAAGGGGCGTTGAAGGGGATTTTCGGGCGCTTTTCGAAAGCTGTAAAGGCGGTAATTCTTTTTGGTTCGTTTGTTTCCTGTGCGGGAATGCTTTCGGGCTTGAATTCTCTTTTGCCGCAGGCAAAGCCGTTTTTATCTCTCGCGTTTCTCGTGTTTGCCTGCTTTGTGTCCGAAAAGGGGGTAGGGGGGATAGGGACGGTCAATCTCATCGTCATGCCTGCCGTCCTTGTCTCTGTCGTCGTCCTTATATTTTCTTTTGGGGCGCTGTCCCCCTCGGAGCCTCCCGAAGCCTCTTTCGGGACTATTTTATCTGTCTATTTATACATTTCGATGAATACATTTCTTTCCATGCCCGTACTCTGTGATCTCGGCGCCGAATTGAAAGACCGTGCCGCCTCGCGTTGTTGTTTAATATCCGCTCTGATTATTGCTCTCGGAATAGGGCTTATCCTTTCGGCGGTTTGTTCGGATAAGGCGTCCTTTTCATTCGATCTGCCGTTATCTTATGTATTGGGAGGGGTAAAATTTTTTCCGATTATTGCGGGCGGGGGGATGTTGACTACGTTGTTGTCTTCTTTTTATCCGCTCTATACGCTGGTGGGACGAAAATTCGGGACGGCCGGAAAATGGGTATTATTTGCGGTGACGGAGTGTTGTTCTTTCATCGGCTTTAAGAATATTGTAGCTACCGTTTATCCCGCCTTGGGAATTTTCGGCATGGCGATGACGGTGATTTGTGCGGCCGTGTATTTAGGGAAGTCCGATTTGAAAAGACAAATGTCCGTTGTTTTTCCCTCCGAAAAAATTCGTAAAAACAGCAAAAAAATTTCAGTAAAACCGAGAAAAACGTTTGACAGAAAAAATATTTTTTGATAGAATACTTCATACTTGAATCATCGGAGGGTGATATAAATACGATTTATGCGCCGGATAAGATGGTCGGGTTGAAACCGACTGCTTGTCCGGCGTTTTTTTGAGGTGAGTATGGCTTTACAACATAAGACTTTGGGTAAAACCTATCTGCGCTATTTGTTTGCCGGTCTGGGAAGTGCCGTAATCGTCTCTATCTATTCCATAGTAGATGCGATTATGGTCGGAAAATACGAAGGCTCGAACGGTACGGCTGCTCTGTCCATCGTTATGCCGATTTGGACGATTATTTTAAGTCTCGGTTTATTGTTTGGTGTGGGCGGAGGCTCTCTCATGTCTAAGGCTAGGGGAGAAGGTGATGAAAAACGGGGCAGGGAAATTTTTACTGTGGCTTTTATCTGTGCCGTGGTCGTGGCTTTACTCATTTGGGGACTTCTTCTCGCCTTTGAAAATTCCCTCTTGCGGCTGTTCGGAGCGGACGATTCTCTTTTGCCGCTGGCGAAAAAATATCTCAAATGGATGAAGTTTTCCATGCCGCTTTTTACGATGGGACAATTTCTGTCCTGTTTTATCCGTAACGATAACGCGCCTACAAAAGCCATGGCGGCGGTCATTACGGGCGGCGTATTCAATATCGGGGGAGATTATTTTTTCGTATTTGTGCGCGATATGGGCGCGGAAGGCGCTGGATTGGCTACGGCTCTCGGACAAGTCCTCGCCATCTGTATTCTCGTTTCTCATTTCTTTTCTCGGCAAAACGGATTGAAATTTGTACGTCCCAAAGCGTTTTTCCGAAAAGCGTCGGCTGTTTTTATTGCGGGCTTTTCTGTATTTGTCGTGGATTTAGCTATGGGAATTCTTACAATGCTGTTCAATAATCAAATCATGAAATATCTCGGAGCTGACGCTTTGGCCGTTTACGGCGTCATTATCAATGTTTCCGTATTGGTGCAAAGTCTTTCCTATGGCGTGGGACAGGCGGCTCAGCCCATTGTGTCTCAGGCGTATGGGGCCGGAGAAAAGAAAAATATTTATCGGATAGAACGATATGGAATTTTTTCTGCCTTGATTCTCGGTATCGTTGCGTTTGCTGTCGCGGAAATATTGCCGCTTCCCATTGTCCGAGGCTTTATGGAAACGAATGTTGCGATTGAGGAGATTGCTCCGAATATATTCAGAGTTTATGCACTGTCTTTTCTTCTCCTGCCCGTGAATATTTTCTTTACCTATTATTATCAGGCAATTATGCGGCCGATAGGGGCCCTGACGATTTCTCTCATCCGCGGAATTTTTTTAAGCGGATTACTCATTCTCTTATTGCCCGTATTGTTCGATGGTGCCGCGCTTTGGTGGGTTATGCCTGTAACGGAAATCCTCACTTTCGGCGTAGGACTCATATTCGGAAGAAAATACCGGTTTTCCTCAGAAAATATAAAGGAAAAGTCTGCGTCTGTAAATTAGAGCTAATAAATTTTTGAAATAGATGGATAAAAATAGAAAAAGCGTCGCTTAGGCGGCGCTTTTTCGTTGACTTGGAGAAGTAAAAAAGAAACGAAAATTAAAGTGTTGAATCAATTTTTATAAGAGAAAATATGCAATTTGAATTAGGAATATGGAAAAATTTGGTATAATTGTTATTGATTTCCAAAATAAGGAATAAATCGAATGGAAATTATTTGACATGAAGGAAGAATATGGTATAATAAAGGTGAAAGTGAAATAATATTGAAAATCCAAATAAAGCATAGTTGTTAAAATTATGCAAAAATACTGTCAATAACTTAAACCAACGGTTAAGGGATACATAAGAAAATGGAGAAAGAAATAAATAAAATTTTAGGAGATTTATTGATTCAATTAGCGCAGAAAAATATGGGCGCCTTGGACGAGATTCATCATTTAGTAGGAAAAGCTTTGTATGCAGTCGGGAATAAGTTCTTTTATCAAAAAGCCGATATTGAAGATACCATTCACGATTTATATTATTTGATTTCTAAAAAGGCGCATAAATATAAATCCGGAAGTAACGCTTGTGCATGGCTTACGACAATTTTCAAAAATTTGGCGAAGAACAGACTGAAAAAAGAAAAACGGATTTGTTCTTTGACAGAACTTACAGCCATGAGAAGTCGGGTTTGGATGAATGAGGAAGATCGGGATTATTTGGAGCATCATCTGTTGATTAACGAAATTTTTAAGCAATTGAACTCCTATGAAAAGGATTTAATTGTCTATCATTTTTGGTTTCAGTTTTCTTACAGCGAAATTGCGAAAATGTATAACAAGCCGAAAAGTACAATTTCTAGTCAAATTAGCCGTTTAGAAGAAAGGTTGAGAAAAATTTATAAAAAAGAATAAAATTTTGCGTACGAAAGCCTTGTCTAAATTGTTATATATTATGCTAACACACAAAGGAGATTGTATTTTATGAAAAAAGTTAACAGAGTATCCAAAGTAGCAATCGCGGCGCTTTGCGCTGCCTTCGCCGTTCTGAATGTTGGTCCGTTGGTCGGACAAGCTGCAAAAGCAGACGAGCTTGAAAATATAGCAAACGAAACTTTTTATTGTGCTGACGGCGATGACGATTTTATATATGGGGGACCGGGAGAGATTGCCGATGCAAGCTACGAAATTGAATACGATTATAAAGTAATAGTGGAAGACGTCGGCTATTATTCTGCTCCGTCTTTTGGAAATTTGGATGACAGCATGACAAATACGTGTGCGCCTGCCGCAGGAACAAACGTTGTGGTTTTTTATGACAGGTGGTATGAAAATTTGGTCCCGAATTATACGCCGGGGATACAGCTTGCTCCGGGATATTACTATTATATGGATATGGCAAAGCCTGAGACTACAAACGTATTAAAAACTTTGTATGAGTTGATGGATACGAATGTCGGCAGCGGCGGAACTTCGGAAAGTCAATTTTTGAATGGCTTATCGGAATATGTCGATAATGCGGGATATGATTTATCTTACACGTCTTTTTACAGCGGCGCAAAGACCGTAGATTTGGACGCTTTGAAAGATGCCATCAATCAAAATAAAGTCGGTGTGGTTTTTTGCAGCAGGTATAATTTTGTATACGGAATTGGGCACGAGGATAACAAGACGATAGTGGCAAAAGAAAATGCCAATGTCGGGCATATGATGATGGTATACGGTTATCAAACGATTGCTTATTATAAAAATGATATAAATTTTCGTACAGACACTTTTTTGTGTGTTAGCAGCGGATATAGTGGTGCCTATCAAGGATTTATAGAATTGAATAGCTATCTGAATATTGTGGACGCTTTGATTATGACGATATCATAAATACAAATAGAGGAGTAACTATGAAACAAGAGAAAGATAAATGGGAAGAATTCAAAGAGCTTCCGGAAGCATACGAAACAAACGATAATTTAGTCCCGAAAGTGAAGTATGAGATTTTTAGAGAAAAACATATAAAACGGCAGATTCATTGGCGGCCTATTGTTGCGAGTATTACGATATGCGTTATCGGAGTAGGAATATTCGTTCCTGTTTATCTTTCTAATCACACAAATGAAAAGGATGAACAGAAATATTATATAGAAAGTAATTTGGAAAATCATTCAATAGAGGATATTGAAGATTTTGTTGAGAAAAATAGTTTTGAGATAGTTTATTATACAGGAGAAAATATAATTTCAAAAAGTATTACTATAAAGGAAACTAATGAAATAGCTTTAATTTCTCAAGAAATGGCTATTATTGATGAAAATTTAGTAGATAATATACAGTTACAAATACAATTAATACCCGACGCAAAATTTAGTAGGTTTAATGAATTTGAAGAACTTAACGATTCGTGTATTATTTCTGATATTTCGATAGAATATTCAGTAAGACAAATATCTCGAAAGGAACAAATTTTAGCAAAATTTACTTATGAGAGTATTCCATATTATTTGGAAATTCAAACCGATGACGCAACAGGCAAATTAGAAAAATATATCAATATGTTGTTTGAGGAACAGGAAGAAACTTATCTCGATGACGGAGTAATCGTCAATAGCGTAGTTGAAGATCCTCAAGGTTTTATCGACAGCAACAATCTTGATATTCTCTATTATTCCGACGATATAATTGGCCCTATGGGAATGGGAAATACTATGAGCGGAAAATTAGAAGATACAGGGGAATTAACGTTCTTTAGCCAACGGTTGATGTTTATCACAGAAGATATGACCGTGGACGATATATCTTTGGAAATTCTTCTTTTACCGGATAAAAAATTCAGTAAACTGAAAATGTATGAAAATCTTCCAAATTCGATGATGATTTCTGGAATTCAAGTCGAATATGGATATACCGATAAAGGGCAAAGAAAAGTTGCGTTGGTAAAGTTTACATATAATGGACTTCCCTACTTTCTGGATATTCAGACAGATGACCTGGAAGGAAAAGTGGAATACTATGTCGGCCTGTTACTGTCGGGAGCTGAAAATTCTCTCGTCGCATAAACAATGTTTTCGCGTGTCGGGCGGACAACGTTTTACCACTTTACGACAAAATAATTAATTTGAAGGAGGCCGAGAGATTGAAAAAATTCTCGGAGGAAAATGATGCAAAAGAAAGTATTGAAGAACATTATACACTATAATGACTGTTGGTTCAGAAACTGTTTTTATCAACAACTTGTCGCCGCTTATGGAGCTTTCGGGATCCCCGCAGATTATGTCGTCTGCAATTATACGATCGATATCGATTTTAGCGAGGATAACGAAACTCTGGATATTCGCGAACATGAAATTTTGGATGAGGACGAATTCAGCGCTTTGACGGGTATCTGTCAAAAAAGAGTTCGTTTTCAAGACGTCTGTAAACAATTATGTACTGCTATTCGTTCCGGAAGTCCGGTTATCTTGGGCGCAGACAGCTTTTATCTTCCCACTAGAACGCAATACTATAATCAGAAGCATGCTCCTCATTATTTATTAGTTTATGGATTCGACCTGAAACGGAAAATGTTTACCGTCGGTGAAAATGACGGGATTGCTATCTTTCATTTCACTGAAAAGGAGGTCCCGTTTGACGTCATCGAACAAACTTACCATTCCTTTGAAGAACGCTTCGCTTCTCCCGCTTCTCCCGATTCTGCCGTTCAGTTGGAAATTGCAAAGAAATGCCCGCTCTATCTTCGGGCCGATGCCTTGAATAAACTGAAAAAGGATTTCTGTGAAAGAAATTATATACAATATATTTCTTTTTATCGCATGCTTTTGGAAAAAAGTTGGACGGTGGAAGAATTGTCTTCTTGGTTGGAATTCGCTATAAAATATACTAACTTTTTCCGAATTCTCATGAAACAATGCAGCTATATGTTCGGGGAACCTAAAAAATTAAATGTCCTTGCCGATATTTGGCACATTGCCCTTTCTTCTTTGGAAATTTTGAAAGAGGCAATTCGCCTCGGTCAACCTGAATTGATGAACTCCGAAAGAAATGAGAAAATTACCGAAGATATGGAAGAAAAATTGAAAATGCTCAATCGCCTTAGAGCGATGAGCATGCGTATGGTCGTTTGAGCTTTTGATAACCGTATCTTTTGCATCATAAAATCCCCCGTCACCTGACGGGGGATTTTTTATCTCTTTTTGAAAACCTCGGTGGGAGAACGATCGTAAAACTTGGAAAAGCTCCGATAAAAGGTCGTCATAGAGTCGAAACCGCTCTCAAAGACCAATTCCGAAAGATTGGGATCATCCTTCTTTTTGGCCGATGAAACTAAATTGCGGATTCGTACCATATTAATATAGTTATTCAGATTTTCTCCGATATACGTATTGAACAGGCGGGAAAAATAATATTTATTATACCCGAACACAGAGGAAATTGAATCGAGCGACAGGGGTTCGGCGTAGTGTTCGTCGATATAGTTCAACGCCTCCATAATCGTGCTGATTTTCGGCGTGGCGGATGTCGGTAACGTTTGGTAATGCTCCAAGAGGCTTCCGATAATAATATCGATATATCCCTTTTTGACGAGCTCGGAAGATGCCGTCGAAAGGCGGTTGAGCGCTTCAAAATGGGGAAGCAGACTTCGATTAAATTCTTGATCGTCGAGGTGCGCGGGCAAAGTCTCCGTCTGAAAGATCCCTTGAAAATCGTCTGAATAACGCTGCCCGATAATCAATACGTAATTGGAATAATCGGGCGCCGCTTTGAGCTCGTGTACCCCGCATTTATGCACGAAAATTAGCTCGTCTTTCTTCGCGCAAAATTTCTGCTCATTGACCGTACATTCGATGGCTCCGTCAATCACATACAGTATTTCGATGCAGCGGTGAAAATGAGCATGCGTGTCATAATGCTCGCTCTTGAAAAATTTAATCGTATCCGTTTTATCGTGAAAGGCTTCGTAAATGATGTTTTGTTTCATGATGTCAATATATGGTAGATTGTTGTGGAATAATGAGTGGAAATTCGCAATATTCAGTGGTATTATATCATTACAGAATAAACTTGTCAATCGTTTTACGGAGATTTTCAAATGAACCTTGTTATTATCGGTTACGGCGGCATGGGCGGATACCATGCCGAGTGTCTGAAAAAATACTGCGAAAGCAAGCCCGAATTTCCCATTCGCGTCACGGGCGTTTACGATATTGATCCGGAGCGTTCCGCGCTCGCGGAAAAGAATGGGTATCGCGCTTATAATAACGCGGCCGAGATTTGGGCGGATCCGTCGGTCGGGGCGGTACTCGTCGCCACGCCAAACGACATTCATGCGGAATATGTAAAGTCGGCGGCGAAAGCGGGAAAAAACATCATTTGCGAAAAGCCGATCGGCATGAGCAGCTGCGAGGCGGAAGAAATGTACGACGCAACGGAAAAAGCGGGTGTGATCTTTGAAGTACATCAAAACCGCCGTTGGGACGACGATTTTCTGACGGTAAAGAATATCGTCGACAAGGGAAGTGTCGGGTCTGTATATTGTATCGAGTCGCGCGTAATGGGCGGAAACGGAATCCCCGGCGCCTGGCGGAAGGAAAAAGCGCACGGCGGCGGCATGATGCTGGATTGGGGCGTGCACCTCATCGATCAGATGTTGATGATGATCAAATCGCCCGTGGAAAGCCTGTATTGCGAATATAGCTACATCTACGGGGAAGAGGTAGACGACGGATGTTCCCTTACCGTCAATTTCCAAAACGGGATTAAATACCGTATCGTCGTCGCCACCGACTGTTTCCGCAATTTGCCGCGCTGGCAGGTATACGGTACGGAGGGAACCGCTACCGTGGCGGATTGGGATCTCTCCGGCGGCATTACGAAAGTCCTCGTCCGCGAGGACAAGGATTTGAAGGGAATTAAAGCCGGAAACGGGTTCACGCGGACCATGGCTCCGAGAATCGGAAATTCGGTGGAGGAAAAACCGCTTCCGATCGTACATGCAGAGCCCTTCGCTTACTATAAAAATTTCGCGGCGGCTTGCGCGGGAAAAGCGGAAAAGGCGATTCGGCGGGAAGAAGTCGTCCGCGTATATAAATTGATGGAAGCGGCGGAACGTTCCGCGAGGGATAACGCCGTCATTAAAGAAAAAATCTGAAAAAGGGGTAAAAAATTATGAAAGTCAGTGTTGTAAGCAGTATCCTCGGCGATTACAGTCTCGACGAAAGTCTGAAATATCTCTCGGGGCTGGGGGTCGACGAATTTGAACTCGGAGTGGGCGGATATCCCGGAAAAGCTCATGCGGATGCGCTCGTTTTAAGCAAGGACAAAAGAGCGCGCGAGGAACTCCTCGGAACGTTTAAGAAATACAATATGGGTATCTCCGCTTTGGCCGTGCACGGGAATTGCGTACATCCCGATAAGTCCGTCGCGGAAAAATTCGAGGCGGATTTCGAGGCCGCCTGCGTTCTCGCGGGTCAGATCGGAATAGACAGAATCGTTACTTTTTCCGGATGTCCCGGCTCCGATCCCGACGCAAAGGCGCCGTCTTGGGTAACTTGTGCTTGGCCGCCCGATTATCCCAAGGTACTCGAATGGCAGTGGAACGAGGTGCTCATTCCCTATTGGAAAAAGACCGTCAAGTTTGCGGCGGATTACGGCGTAAAGAGAATTGCTCTCGAATTGCACCCGGGCTTCTGCGTATACAACCCCGCTACGCTTTTGAAACTTCGCGAGGCGGTCGGGGGGCTCATCGGCGCGAATATCGATCCCTCTCATCTGTTTTGGCAGGGTATGGATATGCTGGAAGTCATTCGCGACCTCGGCGACGCCGGCGCGATTTACTACTTCCACGCCAAGGATACGCAGCTCATCGAACACAATATCCGCAAAAACGGCGTGCTCGATACGAAATCGTTCACAGAAGCGAAAGGGCGCTCCTGGTCCTTCCGTACCCTCGGTTACGGACACGATATAGGGCTTTGGAAACAGATTTTCTCCGCACTCAAAGTGGCGGGGTACGACGACTCTATTTCCATTGAGCACGAGGACGGATTAATGTCTCCGAAAGAGGGGCTGGAAAAAGCAATCAAACTGGTGAAAGAAAGTATTATCACCCAAAATAACGAAAATATGTGGTGGGCATAACGATGAAATATGGTGTTCAATTATATAGTTTAAGAGAAACCGCCGGTCGGGACGGCGCCGAAGAAGTACTTCGGAGAGTTTCCGAAGCGGGCTACGACGGAGTAGAATTCGCCGGATTTTACGGCAAGACGCCTGAAGAAATGAAAGCGCTGCTCGAAAAATATCGGCTCGTCGGGATTTCGGCGCACATTCGACCCGAAGCGATTGAGGAAAGTTTACCCTTTATCGACGCGCTCGAAATCAAGTATGTCTTTATTCCCTGGGTGGGGGTTGCAGAATTTGAAGATCCTGAAAAATATGCTGCTCTCGTCGAGAATACAAAGAAGGCCAAAGCGCTCCTCGACGCCCGCGGCGTGGGGTTCGGTTACCATAACCATGCGCATGAATTTGAAAACGGAAGGGATTATGTCGGAAAAATCCTCAATGACGTGGACGGACTCAAAGCGGAACTCGATGTGTTCTGGGCTACGGTCGCGGGGCTCGATGCCGTAGAAAAAATGTGGGAATTGAAAGGAAAACTTTCATTTGTCCATATCAAGGAAGCGGCAAAGGAAAATGCGCGGGAAGCCGCTCAGCCCGTGGTGGGCGAAGGCGCCGTCAATATGCCGGCCGTATTTGACGAGGCGAATCGCCAAGGTATCGAATGGGCGGTGCTCGAAGTGGAAAAATTCCCCTGCGGAGAGGAGGAATACCTTCGCCGCAGTCTGGAAAATATGAAAAAATTCGGAAAATAAAGGAGAAAAGGAAAATGAACAAGGTAAGAATGGGCTTTATCGGCTGCGGCGGAATTGCGAACGGCAAACACCTGCCTGCACAAAAACGCAATCCTGCGGCGGAAATGGTGGCTTTTTGCGACATTATCGAGGAACGCGCGGAAAAGGCTTGCAAGGAATACGGCGTACCCGGAGCAAAAGTATACACGGATTACAAGGAGCTCTTGAAAGACGAGAGCATCGACGCGATCTTTGTGCTCACGCCTAACTGTTCGCATTGCGAGATTACTGTGGCCGCTCTGCAAGCGGGAAAACATGTCATGTGCGAAAAGCCCATGGCTATGAATTACGAAGAAGCGAAAAAGATGCTCGCCGCGCGCGACAAGGCAGGCAAGGTTTTAACTA
>CAKXBD010000070.1 GCA_934871445.1 uncultured bacterium
GCCATGTACCTAGGCATTCTCCGTAAGCCCTTTGTAGCTTGATCTTCTTTCTACTCGTCTTTTCTACAAAAATTCTATTCATTCTTACTCGGCTAATCTGTTCTTGCAGCTACTCAAAGACCTTCCTTTCAAAATTGTCCTCTCGTGCTCTTTGCATTAACCTATTAGCTTTAACTTTCTCTATGAAAATTTTTGCCTTTCGTACTCGTCTTATACTATTTTCCATAATACAAAACTTTCTTTGCTATGCAGTTGTTAATCTTCGTTTATCCCCCGACGAAAGTCGGGACGCTGTATAAAAGAGGTTGGCTCTTTCGTTGACAGCTTATACATAATAGCACTTAGAAAAAATTATGTCAAGTGTTTTTTTTGTCTTTTTTAAGATTTTTGAAATTTTTTTGAAACATTCGACAAAAAACACCATGAACGCATGATCTATTGCTGTTCTATATAATTATGGTCGCGCGAAGTCAAGAAACAAAAAAATTATAGTAAAATCGCTCGACATTAATTGGAACCGCACGAAGAAATTTATTGTTTTCGGGGCGACAGTCAATGACAGCCGCTGCAAGTGGAACAGTGTCCCGTACAGGACGAGGGCTTTTTTCCCGTCGAAGAATATACGGCACCTGAATAATCCCGAACCGTTTCGCCTCCGCAATCGGGACAAAGCACTTTTTCCGTATGAGATTTTACCAACTCTTCAAATTTTTTCCCGCATTTACTGCATTTATATTGTAAAATAGGCATCAGCCACGCCTCCTTTTCTTTTTCACTTGTTTAGGGGTACGAATTTTCACCGAATCGGTCATTTTTACGAGCAGTACCGAACAGACCGCCGTAAGGACGACAGAAATGGCGAGAATCAACCAAAATTCCCACGCTCCGCCGTCTCCGTGCACTCCCATACCGAAAGGAAGATCGACGTTCATGCCGAGCAGGCCCGCGATGAGCGTCGGAATCGCCACCAAAATCGTGATGACGGTCAAACGTTTGACCACGTTATTGACATTGTTGGAAATAACGGAACTGAACGCATCCATGGTCGTTTTCAAAATGTCGCGATAGATGCTGCACATCTCTACGGCCTGACGGGTCTCGATGAGTACGTCGTCGTACAAATCCTGATAATCGGGATTGGACTGAACGGGCTCCATGCGGGAAAGCCGACCGTATACGGAAGAATTCGCGCTCAGGGAAGTGGAGAAATACACGAGGGAGTCTTGCAGGCCCAAAAGCTCGATGAGTTCCTGATTTCGCATGGATTTATGAAGTTCTGCCTGCAAACGGAGGGATTTTTTATCGATTTGTTTCAAGGAATAGGAAAACCGCTTGACGTTTTCCAGCATGAAATTGAGAATAAATCCCACGGGTTTGAGCGTGGAAATCCGACTCCGGTTAGAGCTGAAATTTGCAAGGACGGGATTCGGATTCAAGGATACCGTCACGATGCATTTACTATTATAAATAATGGCGACGGGGATGGTCGTATAGGAATCCCCCTCTTCGGTATCCACCATCATCGGGCTGTCGACCACGTACATGGTAGCGCCTTCATCGGTATCCACCCGCGCGGATTCCTCTTCGTCCAATGCGGCTTTGAGCATTTCTTCGGGAATTCCGCTCAGTTCGCAAATATCGTCCACCTCGTCGTCCGTGGGATTGACCATTTCCACCCAGCAGCGCCTTTCAAAGGCGTCCGCAGGCACAATGCGCAGATTTTCGTCGGTTTTGTAAAATTTTATCATAATCGTACCGCCTCAAAAAATAAGTGTTCAAAGGCGTCTTTACGGCAATTTTCCGAAGGAAAATGCGTAAAAAAACGCACGGGAAAAACCGCCCGTGCGTCGTACTCTTTTTCAATATAGAAGGTCAGTCAATAAACAAATCTTCCGTAAAATCGTATATATCGAGGCACAGCGGGTCTCCTGAAATTGTGATTTTGCTACTTCGGTTGTCAGGGACAGCGTCCATAATTGCTCCTTCTTGCGAAATGTTGCGTCGGAAATCAAAAAATATCGTCCTCTATTCCGACTTACTTCTATTCTATTATACGCCCCAAAACCTATTTTGGCAAGTATTTTTTCATAAAAATTTTTCGGATATTTTTCCGCCCGTTATATGACCACCTTCCCGCTCAAAAACGAATCGAAGAATCCCGCGACGTCTACGCCGGATTTTTCAAAACAGCCTATCATATCCGCCGGCTCGGCCGTTTTGAACTTATAGCCGGAATAGTATCTTTTAAGCCCCGCAAAGAAGCGTTTGTCTCCGATGGACGTGCGCAGAGTATCGAATAAAATCGCGCCTTTATCGTAAGCGATGCTGCGATATTCATATTCGCTCAGATAGTCTTTGAGGGAGCGGGTCATGCGCGTATCCGCATCTCCGAATACTTGGCTGTAAACGTTATAATAGGAACGATATTCCGCCAAAGCGTCCGCAATGAGCTGTTCGCGCGTAAATCCGTAGTCGGGATGATTTTCAAAGAACAGCGCGGCGGAATATTCCGTCAGCCCCTCGTCTTGCCATGCGTTTTCCACCTGATTGCTGCCTACGGCGACATACCACCATTGGTGGGCGGTCTCATGTACGATCGTATACAAGCAATTTTCTTCCGTCAGAGCGTCGCTGATAAGCACCAATCCCGGAAATTCCATTCCGCCGTAGCAGAACCCTGTCTGTACCACGGAATACGTTTCATAAGGATACTTGCCGAAGGTCGAAGAATAATAGGCGAGCGCCTCCTGCGCCGCCGCGAGGTGCGCCGCAGGTTTTTCGTCGTTGTAGTAATAATAGCGGATGTCTATCCCCTCCCATTTGCTTTCGGCCACCTCAAAGCAATCGGAGAGCACGATAGCGAAATCGCGGACGTTCGTCGCAGACATGACATATTCTTTTTTGCTTTCCAACGTCCGTTCGGAAGTAATTTTCCCCGTCGCGGCAACGGTATAATCCTTGGGAACGGTCAACGTGACTTTATACGAGGCACATTCGGAAAAGAAGGGATCGCCGTCGGAATAGTAAACGCACTCATAAAAGCCATCGTCGGTATAAGCGCAGAGAATGGGGAAGAAATTTCCGAGATTGACTGATTTCTGTCCCACACCGGTGCGGTGATTGATCTTTGCGAGCTTGGTCAGAAAACAAATATTCAAGTTTACTTTATCGCCCGGAAACAGAGATTCTTCGAGCGAGACACTGAGAATATTTTCGTCCTCACCCTTTATCTCCCAATTTTTTGCTCCGTCAACACTGGAAATCTCCATGCTTCCGTAGCTCTTTCCGTCATAATAAGCGGCGGAGGAATAGACTGCGGATACCGGCTGATAAGCGGCGTCCTCGCGGTAAGCGTTCGGATACAGATTGAATTTCAGTTCGCTGATTTCATTTGCCGTCGTATTTTTGTATTCCACTTTCATCATCGCGGTCAATGTAGCGGTTTCGGGAACATATTCGGCGGTAATCTCATATACGCACCCGCCGCTTTCGGAATCTTTACAGCCGACCGCTCCGAGCATCAGAGCGACAAGGCTCACGGCGGAAAGCAAAAAACAAAGAATACGTTTCATAAAAAAATAACCCCTAAAAAGTATTAGCAGGTTATTTTATGCAAAAGTAATTCGCTTTATGACTGTATGAAACCGTATAAAACGCCGGCCGCACCTTGCGGAAACGACCGGCCGTTTTTTACTTTTCTTCAAATGTGAGATATTTTGCGGGATCGACCGTCGCATTGTTTTCAAACACTTCGAAATGCAGGTGCGGGCCGTCCTTATATTCCTTGCCGTTCGCCTCCGCTACGGTCGCGATGACGTCGCCCTTCTTTACTTCATCGCCGGCTTTCAGTCCTTCTTTCGCCTCTACATATTCGTAGACTGTCTTTATTCCGTCGCCGTGATCGATGATAATCTGCGTACCTACAAGGACGTCGGAAGTATAAATACTTTCGATTTTTCCTGAGCGAGCCGCAAAGACTTCCGTACCCTCCTCCGCGGAAAAATCGACACCCGTATGCTCGTAATAGTTATTCAGCGTCTGATTGTAGTAAAAGCCGTATTCGTTGCTGATACTCACCACCTCGACGGGCATACCGAATTCCTCCGGTGTGTTGATGACATCTTGATCGTCATCTGACGATCCGCCCTGCGTCGTATCGCTGTTATTGAGCTGATTGTCCCGACTGGCAAGCGCCACCGAAGTAATGATTATCGCCGCCGCCAGAAGTACCGCCGCACATCCGAGAGCGATATACATATACAATTTTTTGTTTCTTACGCTCGTATGCGATTTACCGCTTTCGTTCTGTTCCTTCATTTTTGAAATCCTCCGAAAAATGTATTTTGTATGTAAATTGTTGCCCCCGATTTTGTATTTTATACTCAAAAATAAAAAATTTTTATCGAGGGAGAATTTTTTCTCTGTTCCGCCGATTTTAAGGTCCTCTTTTCTCAATATCCTCCGAAGATAATCGGCGTTCCTAAAACGATGCTTTCCGTCCGTACGGCAATATGCAAATTAATTTTCTTTCCTCTAAGCACCACTCCGCCTTTCAACATGGGCGAATAACAATAATAAGAGACCGTTCCCGAAATCTCTTCGGAAAAGCACAGCTTTGCCCGATAACTGTTAATAATCTTTTCTGCAATTTCTTTTCCTTCTGCGGATAAGCCTTTTCCAGCTTCCGTCAAACTGCCCTTTGCTCCGACATCGAGGTAGGCCACGCTCTCGCCGCTCAAAGCCGCCAAATCGCAAAGTTCGAGAGTCTCCGATATTTCCGCCTGTGAAGACGGGGAATGAAGATAATAGGTGCTCCGTCCCCCCGAAAAAGCGGAAACATTCATGAGACAGACGGTCAGTCCGATAAACAGGGACGCCAGCAGAGCCGCCGCAGCCGAAAAAAATTGTTTTATGCCGAAGGCCATAAAAAATCCCTCCCGCAGGACCTTCAAGGTCTTGCGAAAGGGATTATTGACACCTTTTTCGGATTTTATAACTTATTTTTTTATTTACTTGCGATTATCTGCCCGTTTGCAAGCAAATAGTAGTTTGGTCCGAAATAATGATATTCGTATCTGTATATGTACTCCACTCCGTTGAAAACCGCCGAAATATCCTTACTCTTATATCCCCCGACCTTTTCGCAGGCATACACTTTCCCGTCGATGATGATTTTCGCTTTTCCCCATACGAATGGAGAGGTTTTGACTTTTATCAGCGAATTATTATAGCTTGCCTCCAAAATAGCACGGCCTTTCGAGGTATCTTCTTCGATAACGGGAGAATCCGATTTATTGTTCATCGGCGCGGCGGAACCGTTTCCGTTCTCGGCGACTGAAGAATTGTCCCCGCCGCAGGAAACGACTACCTCGTCAGAGGTTTCCCCGTCGGAAGAGACAGTTGTTCCGACGGAGTTTCCCGCGCCTGAGGAAGCGGCGGCTCCGTTCAAAGGAGCCCCCGTATGCGGGTCGATACTGTTTTCCAAGCGGTACGCCTCGTCTAATTGAGCAGTCGTCAAATTTACTCCCTGCGGGAAATGCTTTTGGAGCTCTCCCGACGATTTCACGCCCAAAACCAGATAGTACATCATGAGTGCGTGAAAGACGATATCTACCAATAACGAAAATGCACCCTCTTTCATCGCTGAAATACAATCGACGATAAGCAACACCGAATCCAAAGAAAACAATACCAAAAGGACAATTATCGCCCAGCGGTGTTTTTTGGAAAGCAGCCAAAAGACAAAAAACACGGCAAGAATGAGAAGTCCTATCGCAAAGCCTAAGACCAAGAAGCTATTCCCGTATACTTCCTTCCAAACGACGCCCGCGACAAAGAACGAAGTGCTGCTGTAAATGCTGAAAAGGAAATACACGTCCGCAAACAGCATGAACATATTGACGATCGTAAAAATTATGAACACCATAATGTTCGTTCTTGCAATCTTATAATTTTTGATCTCTTTTGAAACCTTGATATACTCTTTATTATCCATTATTTTCCCTCATCTTTCCTTAAAATCCCGTCAAGGGCTCTCCGCCGAGCAAATGAATATGCAAATGCCGAACGGTCTGTCCTCCGTTTTCGCCTTGATTGATAATAATTCGGTAGCCGTCCTGTAAGCCCAACGTATCCCGAAGCTCGGCGATTTTCAAAAAACAGCGTTTTAAGAGCTCCGCACGATTCTCATCGAGCTGCGAAAGATACGCGAAATGTTCTTTCGGAATACAGAGATAATGCAGTTTTGCCTTAGGTTCGATGTCCTTGATGACGATGAGCTCCTCGTCCTCGTACACTTTCGCGGATGGAATTTCCCCGCGAATGATTTTGCAAAAGATACAGTTTTCCATTTCGTTACTCCTTATTATATTTTTATTGTCTTCCATACCATAGGTACGGTCGAATTCCTCTATGGAAGCGGAAATTTTTCCGTGCAAAGACCTCTTTAACGAGATTCCTAAAATTAAAGAAATCCCGACCATAAATACGGTTACAAATCCAATCGGCCAGCCATGCGAAGCAAAAACGAACGACAGGATAATTGTTCCCGTATCCATATATCTTTCAAAAATCCAAAATATCGATAAATCCAAAATCGTAAACGCCAATAAAAGTACGTTTCCCAAAATTGTCCGTTTAGAAATTTTCAAAAACAGAAAGACGAGGCCCAAGATCGCAACCGCAAAAAACAGCCACAAAAAATCGGGCAAAATATTTATTTTCCAAATGCCTGTTACGCACAGCGGCGGAACTGTGAAGCCCAAAAAACTTACCGCAACGAGAAGCGCGTCAAACACCTTTTCAAAAGAGTCAACGTTTATCCCCACCGCCGACAATAAAACGATTCCGAACAAAGTTGCCGCACAGCGTACCCAAACGATAATGCGGACAATTTTCCCGACGGTTACGTAAGAAACGAATCGTTTTCTCCGCCTTGTCCGTTCTTCTGTTTTCATCTGTATTTCCGCTCCCTATCCTTGAAAGATTTCTATTTTATATTTTCTCCTGCACTTTTATTCTTTCTTATCGTAAACGTCGTCGAACTCCTCCGTCGTCTCCGGAATTTTTCCATACGGGTTTCTTTTCAATATAATCGCAAAAATCATATCGAGAAGGAGCAGTATAAGCATCAATCCTCGAAAAATTGCCCCGAAAATCTCCACTCCGCCGGCGTCGATGAAGCCCGAAAGCGCTCCTGTAACCCAATCCAATACAATAAAGGCAATCAAAGCCCCGACAGCAGAAGGTTCCCTTCCCGAAAGCAGGCAAAGCACGACAATGATGAAAAAAACCGACACTGCCCCTAAAAATCCCATACCCGACGGATCGGACAAAAAGCACGCAGTCGATAAAAAGAAAGTAAAGGGAATAAGTCCTCCTATTTCAAAACCATTTTCAAAAAGCCTGAACAGAAAAACAAGTAAAATCGCTATTCCCGTCAGCGTAAGAAACGCAACGACCATACCGAATGAAATCCATCTGATAACCGTATAAGCGTCCGTCAACTTCCTGAGTTTATCCCACTCGCTCTCATTCAGCTTCGTTTTTCTCTCCTCGACATTTTGTTTTCTCATTGTTTTCCTCCTCGCAAACCGCCTTCAATCCGTCCCGAAAAAGATCTTCGACGCATACACGGGTAAGCCGTTTTTCCAATTTTTCGGGAATATAAAGACGAATATAATTTTCCGAATACCCTTCTGTATATCCGTCCGAAAAACATTCGGGAACGATTTCCAGCGTCCTGCCGATAAATTTTTCCACATATTTTCGTTTTTCTTCTGCGCCTTTTTTGAGCAATCTTCGCAGTCGATCTTTTTTTACCGCCGCGGGAATATCCTCATATTTCTTCCATGCGTTTGTTCCCTCTCGCGGAGAATAGGGAAAGGCGTGAATCTGCGCAAAACCCGCTTCCTCCACGATGCGCAGGGAATCGAGAAAATCCTCCTCCGTTTCGGTAGGAAAACCCACAATAATATCCGTCGTGATCGCGGCATCGGAAAAATACCGATAAATCAACGCACATTTTTCGAGATATTCGGCCCTCGTATAGTGACGGTTCATGCTTTTCAGCACCTTATCCGAACCGCTCTGCAACGACAAATGAAACTGCGGTGCAAATTTTTTTACCGCCTTTGCCGCCTCCAAAAAGCGCTCCGTAATCAAACTCACCTCGATAGAACCCAGCCTTATGCGCGTATCTGCGTCCTTCACGGCGAGAAGCAGATCGGCGAGGTCGCGCCCCTTTTCGTCGAGGTAGGAGGAAACGTCTATCCCCGTCACGACCGTTTCCTGTGCAGTGCTGTCCGAAATTTCTTTCGCGGCGCTCTCTAAAAGCCTCGAACGGCTCCGCCCCCGCAGATACGGAATGACGCAATACGAGCAAAAGCGATTGCACCCGTCTTGAATTTTCACAAAAGCGCGCGTTTTCAGACATTCGGGCGCGGGCATTTCGTCATAGGGCTTTTCTCCCCCATCTATTTTTACCCCGAGCAATTCCTCCGAAAAACCGGACGCCGCAATTTCGAGAATTTTTCCCTTCCGCTTCGCTCCCGTCACGGAAACCACCTGTTCCCGCTTCGCGAACGGCGCGGGATTCTTTTCCGAGGCGCAGCCGCAAACGAGTACTTTTGCATGAGGATTGAATTTCAGGGCTTTGGAAATGGCCTGCCGACTCTTATGTTCCGCCTCCGCGGTCACCGCGCAGGTATTGACGATATACAGATCCGCAGGCTCCAATTCCCGCGAAACGGTATATCCGAGCTCCTCCAAGCCTCGGATTAAAGACCCGCTTTCCACGTCGTTGACTTTACATCCGAGCGTAAAAACGACCGCCTTCATGCCTTTTTCCCCCGACGTCCGCCCAATTCTCCGAGCGAAAACATCACGACCGCCGTCAAGGCCACGGCGGCGGTCTCCGCTCTGAGAATCCGCTTGCCGAGCGTAATGGAGGAAAATCCGTTTTCCTTTGCCAAAGCCGCCTCCTTTTCCGAAAATCCCCCCTCGCTCCCCACAATTAAAGCGCAGCTTCCTTTAAGAGTCGAAAGCTCCGCCTCACTGTCTTTTGCAAACTCGCAGGCAAACAGCTTATTTTCATACCCGTCCGCTTCTTTTAAGGTACTTTGAAAGTCCCCGCAATAGATAACGCGGGGCGCCACGGAGCGCAGACATTGTTTCGCCGCTTCCTTGGATACTTTATTCAGGCGTTCCAGCTTATTTTCGTTCATGTAAGCGGAGGAGTATTCCGACGAAAAAGCGACGATTTTCTTTACGCCCAATTCCACCGCTTTCTGTACGATAAATTCGTTTTTATCCGCGTTTTTCAGGTATCCGAACAGGAGAGCGACGTCCGCAGTCGCTTCCCTGTCCCCTTCGTTTTCCCCGATAACGTGCAATTTCATACAGCGTTTTTCCGCCGCCGCAATTATGGCGGAATACTCCTTTCCACTGTTGTCCAAAAGTACGACCTCGTCGCCCACAGACAGGCGGAGCACGTTTTTCGCATGCTCGAATTCCTCTCCCGAAAGGAGCGTCTCTTCCTCTATTTTTTCCACAAAAAATCTTTTGGGTCCAGACATATTAAGCCTCTTTATGTTTGAGGACGAGCGCGAACCATTCGCCCTTTCGCCGTTCGCGCACGACTTCCATGCCGACGGCAGAATAGGCGTCTTTGACCATGGCGAGACGGCTTTCGATAATACCGCTTAAAATGAGTACGCCTTCCCTTTTCAGATTTTTAGGAATGGAGGGCGCAAGGAGTTTCAAAATCTCTCCCGTGATGTTCGCCATCATGACGTCGCCCTGAATTTCCGCATCGTCGAGCAGGTTGGAATGTGCGACGACCGTCTTATCCGCTGTGCCGTTGAGCTCGCTGTTATGCGTGGCGCTGGTCACGGCGACGTAGTCGATGTCGGTGAGATAGGCTTTCTTTGCGCCCAATTTAATTGCGGAAATGCCGAGAATACCGCTCCCGCAGCCCACGTCGATGCAGACGGAATCGGGGGTGATGTAGTCCTGCATGAGCTCCACGCACATGGAAGTTGTCTCGTGCTCTCCCGTTCCGAAAGCCATATTCGAATCGAGCAAAACGACTTTTTCCCCTTCCGCAGGAGTATAAGCTATCCATTCGGGCACGACTACGATTTTTCCGAGGTGAATGGGGCGGAAGTGCTTTTTCCATACGTCTATCCAGTCGTCTCCGTCCACCTCGCGTTTGGTATCCTCCAACGTTCCGAAGGGAATACAGCCGCCGCTGCGTTCCTTGGCGGCAAAAATATCGCGCATGACGTCCGAACAGATTTTTTCCGCGATATCGACGGCGATATAGCATTTTACCAATACGTCGCGCGGCTGCTTTTCCGTCAGTTCGTCGTCCATATAATCCCAATACATGGTATCTTTGCTCTTTTGAAGGGAAATAATGTCGTTGACGTCACAGATCGTCACGCCGTAATTTGTATAATTCCACATGACGTCGGCCACGATTTCGCTGGCCTCTGTCGTCGTATGCACGGTCAATTCTGTAAATTTCATGAAAAACCTCTTTACGTTAGTATTTATATTATATCATTAACGTTCGTATTTTTCAACCCTTCCGAAGAAAAATAAT
>CAKXBD010000071.1 GCA_934871445.1 uncultured bacterium
GAGCGGGCGTTGCGTAATTATTAAAGATGAATAGAGAAATCGTACAGGTATTAAACGGCGCCGTCGAAGCGGAATCCATCAGAAAATACGGTTGCAGAAAAACCGTCAAAACAGACGTCATACCCAATATAAATGTAGTGACAAAAGTGGGCCAAACGCACGGAATCATTACCTGAAATAATTCACGGGAGAGCCCTACGCCTTCCAATTTATTGTATTCAAGTATCTCCTGCGGCACGCGCGACATCGCCCCCGAAAATAAAACGATATTAAAGCCTAAGCCCGCCCACACACAGTAAACGAATACCATAATCGGAGTCACGGTAGAATTCCCCCACCAAACGGGCAAATGGTTGAAACCGAGCGCATTGAGAATAGGGTCTACAAAGCCCGACGGCCCGAAAGAGTACTTAAACGACATCGTAAGTACGGCTATCGGCAAAATAGACGGCAAATAAAAAATTACCCTGTAAACAGTTGCCCCTGGTACCTTCTTAAACAGAAAATAAGCAAAAATAATAGAAAGCGGCAACGATATCCCACAGGTAACGGGGAAATAGAGAATCGAGGTCACCAGCGTCTGACGCGTATATTCATCCGTCGCCAGCCTTCTAAATAATATTTCATACTGTAATGTTCCCACAAAAATGTTGCTGTCTGTCATTAAATCATAGCGCGTAAACGATGTCCACAACGCCCGGATATTGATATATCCCCACATGATCCCAAAACGGAACAATGGATAAATCAACATCACTACAATAAAAATTGCCACGGAAATCTTTCCTGCCGGTATTTTTTTCCTCAGCTTTGAGGTTTTTTCTCCCTTTTCTCTATTCGTTAAAGCCGCGGCTTCGGTCTGTGTCTGCATAAGCTTCCCTCCCTTTAAGTTTCGGCGGAAGAAACGATACCGTTGCTTCCGCCGAGTTTGTAATTTTCAATCCCCTGTCCCCTTATGGCGTTATTCCCACAGCCGCACACATGGTATCCCATTCTGCATTGATTTTCTCCCAGCGGCTGGCAAATACTCCGTCGGGCGTCTTTGCATTTTCCGGATCTCCGTACTCTTCAAAGGCTTCCAGATACATATTCCCTTCGGGATAAGGACTCAACGGCGTTCCCGCATTATATACGAGCGGACTACTACTATAAAGATTGAATCTCGTAGAAGAGCTCAACAGATTGACTGTGTCTTTTGCCCAAGTTGTCGTTTCGTGTTCCTTCAGATACTCAAAATCGTATTTTATGGCGAGATGAAGCCCGTTCGTGTTTTCGGGGAACAGACGTGCGTTTTCTTCCAAAGCCATCCATTTGAAAAACTCTATGGCCACTTGCTTGTTTTTTCCTTTTTGCGCAATAATCATGCAGTCTTTTCCCGCCATATCGTAGGCCACTCGAATGGGATTTCCGTCCTCGTCCTTTTTCGCTTCCTTTACAAAGGGAGTAGGAATGAGACCAACATCTGTCCCGAACGCTTCCAATAAATCCGCCCCGATTTCGTTTGCTGTCCAGCAGGAAGCGGGCATCATGGCCGCCTGCCCCGCAGCAAAAGCTGTGTTTGCCTGCAAATGATCGAGCCCCAGCGATTGCGGATGAGAGTATTCCTGATT
This sequence comes from uncultured bacterium, assembly GCA_934871445.1. GTDB lineage: Bacteria > Bacillota > Clostridia > Christensenellales > Borkfalkiaceae > Scatosoma. The sequence continues at coordinate 1,611 of CAKXBD010000071.1, forward strand.
GACGCAAACCAAATCGTACCAATACGTCCACGCTTGTTTCAAAGCAGGATATTTAGAGGAGTCAAACAAATCCTTGCTCTCATATTTCATAAACGTATTGAACTCGTCTATCCCTGCAATTTGAACCCACATATCATAGACGAAGCTATCCCACATATAAGCGGTGGTACCGCTCCATACGAACGGATAGACCTTCTCTCCATCGGCATTTTTGAAATTCCCCTCGGAAATCGTCTTGGCTAACGCAACGAGCTCCTCGTAAGTTTCAGGAATCTCCCAGCCGTTCGCGTCAAATAGAGTCTTATTGTAAGCAATCCCTCCCGCTCCTTGAATTTCGGGAATTGCTACATAATGCCCATTAAAACGCACCATATTCAAAGAAGAAGCGGCTATTCTGTCCACAAATCGGACAGGCGTATCGTCATCTGTCGTCTCCGTATTCTTTGTATCGGTATATATAACCGAATTATACAACGAATCAAGATTCATGACGAGATTTTTTACCGAAAGCCTTTCGTAAGGAATATTGTGGCAGATATAAATATCGTCGGGAGAGGTATTGAGCGTAGTGGAAATCGTTTGAGTAAAATCCGTTTCATTGGACGAGGGGATCAAAATGACGTCTACGCCCGGATAGTCCTTTTCAAACTTCTCTTCCATGGCTTTTAACCATTCGTCTCCATAGCCGCCCTTAAAATATTTGATACGGAGCTCTGTCCCTTCCTCAAACGTCTTTTTAGCGAACGGAACCCAACCCGAACGATCGCTATCATCTACCTGTTCAATAGGCGCGCTGTCACTCGTCACGCCACCTCCGCCCTCCGGACTACAGGCAACAAAGCTCAGAGCGAGCACTCCGCAGAGCATGAACACCCCACAACGTTGTAACTTCTTCATAGTGCTTTTACCTCCGCAGTTATCAATTCTTTTTACGCTTACTTACAATCGCAGCTCCCGCAAGAAGGGTTACAATGCCCGCCGTTCCGAAGCCTACGACGCTTCCGCAGCCGCTAGCGTCATCCTTATCAGAATTCCCCTCTCCCGTCGATGCAGAGTCCTTATCCGAGGTGGAAGGCGTGGGTTCTTCCTCATCTTTTGTAACGGTGAGGGTACAGGTTGCCAAAGCTCCGTTGCCGTCGTTTGCTTCCGCGGTAATCGTCGTGCTCCCTTCTTTCAGGGCGGTCACTTTTCCGTCCTCGTCCACCGTCGCAATAGTTTCATCGTCAGAATACCATATAATTTCTTTATCCGTCGCATTCTCGGGCGCTACCGTCGCATTCAGTTGCAATTCTTCTCCGACCTTCATTGAGGCGGTGGTTTTATCGAGCGTTACGGCTTCCACTTTCGTAACGGGCGTATAGGGTTCAGCCGATTGGTTCCAAAAATTCGTACCGGTCACGAGATATTTATCCCCTGCCGAAAGTCCGCTGTTCGACGCCGGAGCCCCTACCCCATTTGTCTCCTCATAAACGCTTCCGGCATAGGCGTAGAGGCGCATGCAAGCCCAGCTTCCGCCCCAGCCGTCGCGATAATACTGTTCGATTTTTGTATCGCCTATATTTTCCTTGGCATATATATCTGTCGCGGCGCTATTACAATTTTCACTCGTAGGGTCAGAACCTGTTCCCCTTAAAAATCCCGTCGTTAAAACCTTGGTACGGAAGGGAAGATAGTTTCCCTCCTCGTCTAAACCGATTTGAGTCCACTCATTCGCAGGGACAAAGAATCTCCGGCCTAAATCCCAATAAACATCGGCGTGCCCTTCCTTCGCCCCATAAGAAATTCCTACGTCGAACCACATATCCTGTTCTGCTTTAATCCAAGCAGTAAAATAGAAAGCTTCTTTGGCGACCTCCCCATACATCATGTCGTCGAAAGTAGAATAGGTAAGCGAGTCGGGCAGCGTCTGCTGATTATCTTTATTAATTGTAATTTCAACCGCAGTAGTAATTTTGTCTCCTACTCCTGCAACCTCGCCCATGCCGTCAACCGCATCGGTTACGGCAGTTTGTTTTACGCTAGAAAATTCCTCTACGGGAGCTCCGAGCTCATCTTGGTGTGTAAAAGACCAAGGGCCGCCATATTCCGAACGAGGCTTTACATTCAACGCCACGTTTTCAAAGTTGGGGTCCACCATTCCCCCTTCCGTACGGAATCCCTGTCTCGTCATCGCATCGAGCGAATCGGGGGTACGCGCCTCTCCGACAAACGTTGCCGCGTTGTCTAACGTATACGCGCCCGCCCTTATCGTACTCGGAAGCGTCAAGCCCAAAGCCATAATCGCAGCCGCAGAAAAAGCCACCCATCTCTTTTTGTTTTTTGCCATCAATCTCATTTTTTCGACTCCTTATTTTTTATTTTTGCCTTTCGGCAATCATACGTATTTCTTTCCCCCATAAGTAACAAAAAATATTGTTTACTATCCTCCCGCCGCGCAAGGAGGAAGGGCGCGGCCAATTTGAAAGTACTCTCAATTTTTCAGATACATTAGGGTTAAAAGTAACCTCGGCCATATCCATTTAGAAATATTCGCCGCCGCTGCTTTAATCTTCCCTCCAATTTATACAACTACATATCTGATTTCAAGTACATTTTTACATTATTTATCTTAAAGATACTCCCATCGTCCGCTTCTAATACGAGGCGAAGATTATTCGTACCGTCGGGCAACGTAAATTCCATATTCAAAGTTTCCGCCGAACCGTCAAATTCTAGCGCAGAGCTTTTTCCGAGGACGGTTTCCTTCATTTTACGATTGTCATTGGAGCCCTTCGCGTATTCTCCCGAAATATATTCGACATAGACGCGGCCGCCTTTTCCCGACAGGGCGCTTCCGCTCGCTTCCAAATAGAACGTATATCCCGCATACTGCGCCGAGATGTCCTGCTTTGCCGTACCGCCTTTCAAGAGCAATCCACCGTCCGTCTGCTCGGCATTTACAAGCTCCCAGCCGAGAACGCCGTTTCCTTCGCCGTATAAAAAACTACCGTTAGAGACGTAATTATTAATAGGCATATCACCCGCCCAATCGGTATTCCCTCCGGGAGAAGTGGAAAAGGTAACACAGCCGCCGAGGTCGGGTTTAATGGGCTGACCGTCCTTTCCCGTCGTCCGATATTCGTCTTTATACTCCGTAATCCGAACCCAGTCCACGTACATATACGCTTCATCGAAATCGGCAACGCCCAGCCAATCGGTGGAATTATCGGGATACCAATTCCCTATCCAAAGCTGATCGGGATAGTAAGGCGTATTCTTCGCCGTCCTCGCCACCTCTTTTCCGTCCATATACCAAATGATTGCCCCGGGATTTTCTCCCTTTTCCGGATCATAATCATAACCCTCCGTGCGCCATTCAAACGCAAAGGTATGCCACTGCCCGTCGTTATAGGGGGAATCCATTGACGCAGACACGCCGGTGGAATGATTGACGACTTTTCCCGTTCCATTCTCCGTGAGTGCATTTACATCTTGATAATATTCCTCGTAAGCTACTCCTCCCCAACCGTTAAATCCCTCTCCGATACGGGGACATTCAATGTCGATTTCGTGATATTGAATATTTTCTGAGGTATTATGCCCATAGACGGGTCCCGAAGGAGTATCAATAGCATAACTATTCGTATAATAAGACCACATCGTCGAACAGGGTCCGAAGCGGGGAACCACCTTCATACGGACTTCATACTTACCGGGACCGAAAAGCCTGTTGCTTATCAAGCATGCGCCTTGCCCCCGCTTTGCCGGGTCTTTATAATAATCCCCGTACGAATTGAGCACGATAATTCCGCCGCTGGCCCCCTGTCCCCGAACGACACCGGGAGAACGAGTAAACCCCGCATTCTCCCTTGTCACGCCATTCTGTCCCCAACTATAATTGACGACCGACCAATTTTCACCGATATTTTCCTCTCGCCCGAAATCGCTGAAAAATACACTTTTAATTTCCGGCTCCTCTGTCCATGGGGATTCGACTGTTTCCACGGAAGAGTTTGGAATTTCTGCCGTATCCGAAATCGAATCGGAGTTTTCATCGGCCGAATTGCTATTTCCGCCGCAAGAAGCAAAAATACCGAATACCATGGCAAGGCTCAATACCCCTGCAATTATTTTTATTCGCTCTTTCATGATTCCCCCGTATTCAGTTCAGAAACATTTCAATATTCGTCACCTGAGCGGTCGTTCCTTCCTCCGTCTCTACAACGATGCGCAAATCGGTGACACGGTTATTGTCGATTGTAAACGTCATATCCTTTTCCCCTATATCCGAAGCGGTAAATTCAATCGCCTCCGATTTTCCCATTCTCACGGAACCGAACATATATTCCGCATAAATTTTACATTTACCGCTGCCGACTATTTTCAGCGCCTCCGCCGAAAGTGTAAAGGAATATCCTGAATATTGCGCGCGAATCATCTGCGTGAGTTTCTTTCCCGCTTCCAAATTCAAGTAGGTATCCGAACCGCTTCCACTACTCGTTCCGCCTTCTCCCTCCCAACCGAGGAGAGCTCCGTTTTCCGTCGAGGAAAATTTTCCGTTTGCAATATAGTCATTCTGAGGAATAGGTCTCGCACCGAGGTCGGTTGCTTCCGCGCGGGCGGTACTTCCTCCGCCGCCCTCTTGTACGGGATCGTCGTATTCGGTCACTCGAATCCAATCCACGTACATGTAGGCTTCTTCAAAATCGGGAATCCCTACCCAGCTCTTATCGGGCGGAAACCAATTTCCTACCCACAGCGCCGCTTTATAATTCGGAACAAACTCCCGTGCTTCTCCCATTTTCTCTCCGTCGCGGTACCAGATCACCCCTCGATCTCCGTTCGCAGCATCCGTCCTCCACTCAAAGGCGTATGTATGCCACTGACCGTCGTTGAGTCCCCCCTCTTCCGGTTCATCGGCCATCACGGTTTGACGGTCGGCAAGAATATTCCAATCGATAAAGCGCTCATAAGAAGTCCCCGACCATTTTTTGAAAGAACCTTCCATGGGCATTTCAATATCGATTTCACTGTATTTAATTGTCTCCGGCGTTTGCCCTCCGTTACTGTAATACGTCCAAAAAGCCGTACATTGTCCCAAACGAGGTAAAACTTTCATGCGAACTTCATATTTTCCCGGGCCAAATGTCTGTCTCGTAATAAGCGCCGCGCCTTGACGGCGTTTAGCACTATTCGCCTGCAAGTCCCCATAAGAACGGAGCACCGCGATACCGCCTGTCGCGCCCGCATTTTTCACGCGCGTTTCGTCCGTCGAATAAAATACGTTATCCGGTGAAGTGCCGTTGTTGTCCGCCCCCCATTTCTGCGAGGAGACCTCCCAAATATCCGAATCGATTCCGTTGGAAAAATCCTCGTAAAAAGTACCCTTAATGGTCGGCTCTTTATTCCATACGGATTCCGGTTCAACCGGCTCGGACGATACGGACTCCGACGGATTCTCCGTACTGTCCGAACCGCCCGCCGATTCACTCCCCGATGGCGTTCCGCCTCCGGCACATCCGGCCGGCGCTAACAGTAATAACGCACTCAAAGTCATGCACATAAATTTTTTGAACATAATTTTCCTCCTCGTTCATTTTCACAATTCTTTTTCTGAAATAATAGTAATTATTATTTACTATTCATAGTATAACACAGATATTATGACTTGTCAATAGTGTTTAGAAAAAAATTTTTAATTTTTTCGCAAAAATTTTTCCGGTTTATGTTGACAAAATGGTTTCAAACCTCTAAACTATAAATATAGTAAATTCTATTGTCTAAAAAAAGAGGTATTACCGCCGCCATGCAGAACTTTCCTACACCGTCCGGACAAGAAACGGGCAAAAATCAGACCTTGACGCGAGATGTAAATTTATCGCTCATCATGAATTCTTACATGAATCGTTCCATGTCGAAGGTAGATATTTCCCGAATTTTCAAGCTCAGTAAGCCCACCTCCTCAAAAATTACCGCCGAATTGGAAGAACTCGGCCTCATTTGCCCGGATCCCGAGGAAGACTCGCGTACAAATATTCCCGGTGTGAAGCCCTTAAAGTATAAGCTGAACGTCGATTTAGGAATCATAGCAATTCTCGATATGTCCACCGTAGAAACGCAAATACAATTATGCGATTTCGGAGGATCTATTCTTTCCGAAACAAAAATTTCCGATAAGGAGCTTATTCGCTTTAAGGACATCGTCAATTTTTGCGATATTGTCGATGGGCTGCTCAAGAGTCTCCCCTTTGGGCGCAAACTTTTAGCCGTATGCGTTGCCATTCCCTGTGCAGTCAATAAACTGACGGGGCTCATCGATTGGTCGCCTCGTTTTGAGATCGACGAAAATTTCGATTTGTTTTCTTTTTTGTCTGAAAGGTATCCCCATAGCAAAATCCTCATTGAAAATGATGTTCAATTAATGATGTCGGGAGAAATTTATAAAGGGATGCTTTCCGACGGAAGTATTTCTTATGCTTTACTCATGTATGTGGATAGCGGGCTCTGCGGCAGCTTTTTCGTAGATGGAAAACTCGAAAACGGAGAAGAAGGGAAAGCCGGCGATCTCGGCTTGTGTCCCTATCTGAACAGCAACGGCGAATACATTTATCTCGACAGCGTAATTTCGATAAACGCCATTAAAAAGACATTGAACAAAAAAATTGCGGAAGGAAAAAAGTCCTGTCTGCCCGTGGGAAAAACGATTCATTTTTCTCAAATCAGAGACGCTTATTTCAAAGGTGATTCGCTCGTTATAAATATCGTAGAAAAAACTGCGCACGAAACAGCAAACGCCTTAAAGAGTCTTTTAGAAATTCTAAACATCAACTTTATCATCATCAGCGGTAGAATTACACAATTTGGTGAACGTTATCGTACAATCATCGAAAGCTCCTTAAAGGACCGTTTCCCCTCTGTCCGAGTCAGATATAGTCAAATTCAAGACTCCGCTATACGCGAAGGAGCCATGTTGCTTTCCTCCCGAAAAATTATATCGGATATTATCTCCAATCGAGCCAAAAAAGTTCAATAATCGGTATCGAGCAGAGCTTCATCCCCTAAAATTCTTTCTCGACAGGCGGAAATGGGATTTTCTTTCCGATATTTTTTATATTCTTCCAAGGCCCAGATAACAGCCCCTATTACAGGGGGCTGTTTTAACTTAGAAAAAATAAAACGACGCTGCAAATCTTTTTCTAAATTCTCTGTAAAAACTCTATACATTGTTTCAAAATGCCCTTTCGTCCAAACTGACCCTGCTAATATGACTTCAATATCGCCCACCATTTGCAGACGTTCTGCACATCCGAATACCGTCCTTGCAAGTTCTTCCCCCGTTTTTGTAAGAAGCTCTTTTACGGCCGTGTCGCCCTCTGCTTCTGCCCTCTCCATCATTTTATTGACACGCAATATTTCTTCCTTACTCTTACAAACTTCCGTTGCTTTCAGGGGAAAATCCGCATCATCTTTAATATCGTATTCTTTATAGAACATATCTTTCAGCGAAGTTTTCTTTCCACAACGGAAAAGCATATCGTATATAGCGGCTATACCGCGCAAAGCAATATAATGCGCTCCGGCTCTATCTGTACTGATTTCTCCCAAACCACCGCTTTGAAGGCGCTCGCCCCTTTCATTGATTCCTACCGTAACTGTCCCCGTTCCGTTGATACAACAAATACCAATTCCTGTACGGCTCCCCGCTTTCAGACCTAAAAAGCCGTCATTTTCTACAATAAACTGCTTGAAGCCCAATTCGGAAATCAATGACGACAGACGTTGCTTTTGATATTCAAAATCCGCTCCGGCAAGGCCGAAAACGGCATAGGCAATATCGGATATCCGAATTTTATTTCGGGAAAAAAGTTCAGTTAATCTTCTGTCGAGTTCGCGTCCGGTTCCTACATAAGAATCGGGCAATGCCTCGTGACTGCATGTTCCTGCCTTTATGCAATCGACAAAATTTCCTTCTCCGTCGTATAAAAAATAGTGCGTCTTTGTATTACCGCCGTCCACTCCGAGTATATATTCTGCTTTCATGCTACACCCCAATTCCTATCTGAATTCTACTCATATAAAAATTTTTCATTCACTTTATGCATTTCATCATAACAGGACGAAACCGCGCGATAATCTCCGCAAAGCGGATTTAACAGAAGCGCAGAAATCGCAGTTTGTCTATCTCCTGTCACAGCCGCTTCCACTGCAAGTTTTTCATAACTTTTCATCAATTTCATTAAACCAATGATATGTTCATTATCAAAGCTCCTAAGCGGAATCGTATCTATTTTATCCCTTCCGACAATTGCAGCTCCTTCAATTACATCATCGTCGTCCATAAACGAAAATGCACCGTCATTTCTTACATTTACCACATGCCGCGTTCTACGGTCATTTTCAATTGCCTCCAAAAGTTCCACGGCAACAGTCGAATAATATGCGCCTCCTCTCTGCTCCAATTCGGGAGGCTTTACATTCAAAGACGGATTCTTATATTTTTCCAATAACTCTCTCTCTAAAGTAAGGCATACTTCGCCGCGCGATAACTTCTCACTTTGCAGTTTTTTCAATTTGTCAAATTTGAAATAGTAATATTCGAGATATGTCGAAGGAATTCCCCGTACCGCTTGCAAAATCTCGCTGTCAAAGCCGTTTGCCGGAATATTTTTCATGGCAACGCTATTCACACCACTCTTCAATGCTTGTTCCAAATAATCCTTTCCGTTACAACGAATAGCGGTCAACCATGAAAGATGATTCAAGCCCACATAATCGATTTCGGCCGTTTCTAATC
>CAKXBD010000072.1 GCA_934871445.1 uncultured bacterium
GCTCGGCGGGGTGCGGAAAGACAAGTTATGTTTTCCAAAAACACGGCTACGACGACGTGTACCGAACGACGAATTACGAGTTCGGCTGGATAGACGATTACAACGGCGAAAAGATATTGTTTCTTGACGAGTTCCGCAGTTCTTTCAAAATCTCGGAGATACTGGACTATCTGGACGGGCAGCCGATACGCATACGCGGGCGGCACTATAACCGCGTGGCTTGTTATGATACCGTGTATATCGTTTCTAACCTCTCACTAAAAGAACAATATACGAATATACAACAGTCAGAGCCGAAAACGTGGGCGGCGTTCTGCCGACGGATAACGGCGGTTTATGACTTTGACAAAAGCAAGGATATTCCCGTAAACAAATTTACGGGAGAATTAAAAAAGCCGCCTACACTCATAGAGATTGCAGACGACGGGGATATGCCTTTTTAATTCCGTTCGGGTGGGTTTTGGGGTGGGCTATAATCAACTATTAGGGGGAATAAGTTTTGAAAAGTGTAAAGGCTTTTCCGCTTGGTGTTAGCGTGATTTACTTCAACGACGAAAGCAAAAACATTTACGCCGATTTGCCGCCGAATAAGGAACAAGCAAAACGGCTGTCAAAGCGGATCTATAAAGACGCAATGACAGCCGTTTGTGCGGAGCAAGCCGACGGCAAGGCATTAGCCCCGGCTTGCGACTAATTGTTTGCCGTATAGCGGATAATCTGATAGCGGCAATTCCACTTGGCAATAGTATTCCGTTCTGTTTATCTGATATAATACGGTGTGCGTTTTTGCGGCTTTCAGTTCCACCACTCCGCCGCATATCTGCGGCGCAATCCTATGTCAAATTTCGCATTGCCTCCGGGCATTTACGGGTAGTAAACTCCCCGTCGGCAAAGCTCGTTTTCCTTGTCTTGTTTGTATCTTTGCGACGGAGGAAAACAGGCGCGTGTTTGGCACGAACAACTCCACCATAACAAGTAAATGCGCACAGGCGGGGTGTATTTGATTATGTATGAGTTCGCCGAGCCGTTTGTAAAACAAATTTTCAGAAAAGTCTGTTACCCCGTAACGGACTTTTCTTTATCGCAAAAAATTTATCCTATGACAACTTATTTGAAAGGGATAAGGCGAAATAATTCTCTTTAACAAAAGTTTAACAATTTTTTAGCAATAGCAAAACAAAATTGCTGTATAATAATAAAAAACGGACGGGTAAAAAATGGCTAAGATTTTGGTGGTAGAAGACGACGAAAAGATCAATGAGGCGGTATGCAGATGTCTTGTCGAAGCCGGCTACGGAATAAAAGGTTGCTTAAACGGAAAGAGCGCTTTGGAGCAAATGGACAGGGATAAATTCGATATGGTCGTCAGCGATATTATGATGCCGGGTATGGACGGATTTGCTCTTGCTCAGGAAATTCGTACGGTCGATAAGGCTTTGCCGATTTTGTTTATTTCCGCTCGCGACGACATGCCTGCGAAAAAGAAAGGCTTTTCTATCGGAATAGACGATTATCTCGTCAAGCCCTTTGAACTAGACGAATTGCGACTCCGCGTAGGGGCGCTTCTCAGACGTGCGAAAATTGAGGCAGGAAATAAAATCGAGGTGGGAAATCTCGTCATGGATAAAGAGGAACATACCGCCTATGTAGATGGAGAGGAATTGTCTCTTACGGTTAGGGAGTTCGAGTTATTATATAAATTGCTTTCCTATCCGAAAAAAACTTTTTCCAGACCGCAGCTCATGGAGGAGTTTTGGGGATTTGATTCCTCTGCCACGTCGAGGACGGTAGATGTATATATCGTGAAACTCAGGGAAAAGACGGCGAATTGTACGGGATTTGAAATTGTCACCGTCCATGGTTTGGGATATAAGGCGGTATTGAAATGAAAAGGAAAACGCATAAGACGCGCTTTTCTGCATGGGGATATTTTTGGATGTTCATTTCGGTGACGCTCGTCGCTTCGAGTTCTATTCTCCTGTATTCTGCGGTATCCGAACGCAGCGGCGGTAATCGCGCTTTGAGCGCGGGGCTGTCGTTACTGAATATTTTTCTTTTGACGACGGTTTATGTCGCCATAGATGCCGTTCGGAGAAAGCTGACAGTGGAAAGGCCGGTAGAAAAAATTCTCGAAGCGACGGAACGTATTACGAAAGGAGACTTTTCCGTTCGAGTGCAGCCGTCGCACTCTTGGAGTCGATACGATGAATATGACATGATTATGGACAATCTCAATCGCATGACGGAGGAGCTGGAAAAAAATGAACTTTTGAAGACGGATTTCATTTCAAATGTGTCTCACGAAATAAAAACTCCGCTGTCGGTTATACAAAATTATGCATCCATGCTGAAAGACGAACCTTCGTCCGAGAGAAGAAAAGAATATGCCGATACGCTGTCTGCGGCCGCAAAGCGGCTGGCGGCACTTACCTCCAATGTTTTGAAGCTCAGTAAATTGGAAAATCAGACCATTACTCCCCAAAAGGCGGAAATACGTTTAGATGAATCTCTGACAGAATGTATTCTGCAATTTGAAGAAGAAATCGATAAAAAAGGCTTGCAACTCGATTGCGATATTCGAGAAGTTACCGCTGTTTCCGACGAAAGCTGTCTCGAATTGGTTTGGAATAATCTGATATCCAATGCGGTAAAATTTACCGATGAGGGCGGAAAAATCGAAATTTCCTTAAAGGAAGAAGGAGGGGCGGCCGTGTTTGTCATTTCCGATACGGGCTGCGGAATGTCGTCGGAAACGGGCGTGCATATTTTCGACAAATTTTATCAGGGAGATACCTCCCATTCCCGAGAAGGCAACGGACTGGGACTTGCATTAGTCAAGAAAGTCATCGATATTTTGGGCGGGGAAATCGGAGTTTCCAGCGAATTTGGGAAAGGCAGCACTTTTACCGTCAAATTACGGAAAGACGCGCGATGAAAAAGAACAGATTTTTTGAATTTCTCAAATCTCCCAACGGAATTTTTTTGATCATCGTCTATCTTTTGACTCTTGTGACGGTCGCCGTTTCTCTGATATGTGTGGCGACGGATTTTTCAGCTCCCGCCGTGTATGTCGTATATGCGGCCGCCGCAATTACTTTGTCTTATTCTATCTATACGTTGGTGCGTATGGGAAAAAAGATGAAGAAAAAAATTTCAAACGTCGCGGACAGGTATTCGTTTACAAAAAAATTTGTCCATGATTACGGATTTCGTTCCTCCGCTTTTGCATTCGTTTCTTTTGTCGTAAATGCCGCGTATGCCGTATTTGAAGCTATAATGGGGATCGTTTTTCGCTCTGTATGGTATGGAGCGCTCTCCGGATATCATTTTGCCTTGGGAGCGCTTCGTTTCGCGATTCTTCGCGGAGCGCGGAAGGCGGACGAAGGCGACGAGGAAAAGAAAGTTAGAATTTATCGTGCCTGCGGGTTCGCTTTAATCGGATTGTCCGTTGCAATGATCCCCGCCGTCACGCAGATGGTTCTTTCCGAAAAGAATACGGAGGCTTCTTCGGAAATCATGATTTATGCGACCGCCGCATATACGTTTTATCGAGTGATATTGGCCATAAGCAATATATTTAAGGCAAAACGGTTCAACGATCCCGCAGTGCAAGCGCTCAGGAATATCGGTTTTGTAGACGCAATGACTTCCTTGGTTCCGTTGCAAGTCGCTTTGATAGGAACTTTTTCAGAGGGAGAGGGTATGCCGCTCATGAATGCAGCGACCGGCGGAACAGCTTGTCTCATGACGATAGGGATAGGTATCGGAATGTCGATTGTCGCTAATACAAGACTTCGCCGCTTAAAAGAGGAAAAACAAAATGCAGGAAGAAAATCGAAACAAATTTAATTATGTTTATTCTGCTCCGACAGAGACCGAACGAAAAGAGATAGAAGAAATTCGCAGTCAATATTTGCCCGATGCTAAAAACAACGAAAAAATGGAGCGCTTGAAATCCTTGGATTTCTTCGTCAGGAATACGGCAAAGCTGGTTGCATTCTCTTTCGGTATTTTCGGAGTACTTGTTTTCGGCTTGGGATTGAGTATGGTGCTCTCTTGGGCTTTAATTGTTTGGGGAAGCGTCGTCTGTGCATTGGGAGCTTGTTTTGCGGGCGCCGCTTATCCTCTCTATCGCATTATTTTTCGGAGAAATAAGAAAAAGTATGGACCTGAAATTTTACGATTGAGTCGAGAGCTTTTGAATGAACGGACAGATTCGGAAAGTTCGGATTAACAAAATATTTACAAGATAAATACTTTTGATTAACAAAATTCAAACGAAAGAAAAACAATTGTCTGCTATAATAGGACTACAAAATCAATCGAGGAGAAATCATTATGGACAGACAACAAGAAAGAAAATTTGTAAATCGGCTGCGCGACGAGTACACTGAGCATGGAGAAACAAAATTAGATTCTCTGAAAAAAATGGACAGACGGATAAAACGTCCGGCGGAGATTTTTGCTTATACGTTTGGAACAGCCGGCACGTTGATTCTCGGAACGGGTATGTGTCTCGCTATGAAGGTCATCGGAAATTTGGCTCCTTTGGGAATCGCTATAGGTTTGGTCGGGATCGCTATGGTCGCTGTCAATTATTTTATTTATCGGCATATTCTTACATCGAGAAAGAAAAAATACGGAGCGAAAATTATTGCTCTCAGCAATGAATTGCTCGGAGACTGAATAAAAGGAGCGCTTCCCGCCCGTCGGATTTTCCGACGGGCGGGAAGCGTTTTTTCAAAATTATTTTCAATGCTTACTTTTTACCGTTCCAGCAATACGTGCAGAATTTACAGGAAGGGAGTCCCGTGGATTCGAGCATATCGTCGAGGCGATGGTATTTAAGCGTCGTAAATTTAAGCTCTTTTCGTATCGCTTCGACCATGGCCGCATATTGATCGGAATCGGGGTCAAGGTAGGGCGCGAGCTTCTCTTCCGAATCACTGCCTTCTATCTCTGCAATTTTGCGTCGTGCGATCAGCTCCATGGAAGAATTGGAGCGGGAAAAATTCAGATAAGGACAGCCGTAAAGAATCGGGGGACACGCGAGACGAATATGCAGCTCTTTCGCTCCGTTCCGATAAAGAAAATCCGTAGTTCCGTGCATTTGCGTCCCCCTGACGAGAGAATCGTCTATCAAAACTAATTTTTTACCACGGATCATGGAATCGATGGGAATCAGCTTCATGTGGGCGATCAAATCTCTCCGTTTTTGGCTCTGCGGCATGAACGAACGCGGCCAAGTGGGGGTATATTTTACGAAGGGACGGGAAAGGGGAATTTTGGAACGATTCGCGTATCCTACTGCGTGAGCGGTTCCCGAATCGGGAAGCCCCGCTACGCTGTCGGCGGAAACGTCGTCCCTTCTGGCGAGCATATCGCCGCAGTTATAGCGCATTTTTTCAACATTCAGCCCCTCATAAGAGGAGGCGGGATAACCGTAATAGACCCAAAGGAAAGAACATATTTTTGTCGTATCCAAGGGCGGAAGAATGACCTCCGCTCCCTCCGCCGTGATAAAATCAATTTCTCCCGGTCCGAGTTCTTTATAATCCTCATAGCCGAGATTGAGGTAGGAAAACGATTCAAAGGCGATGCAATAGGCGTCTTTTTTTCTTCCGAGTACGACGGGGGTACGCCCCATGCTGTCGCGGGCGGCGTAAATTCCGTTTTGCGTGAGAATGAGGATAGACATGGAACCGTCTATCACACTCTGCGCATACCGAATTCCTTCGGGAATGGTATTGCCGCGATTGATGAGTGCCGCCGTGAGTTCCGTAGCATTGATACTGCCGCCGCTCATTTCAAGAAAATGGGAGGTTCCCGCCGCGAAAGCCGCTTTGACGAGCTCGTCGGTATTATTGATTCTTCCTATTGTAGCAATGGCAAAATTGCCGAAGTGGGAACGGACTAACAGTGGCTGCGGTTCGCTGTCCGAAATACAGCCGATTCCGATATTCCCTTTCATTTCTTCAAAATCGCGTTCAAATTTTGTGCGGAAAGGGGAATTTTCGATATTATGAATTGCACGGTTAAAGCCGCTTTCTCCGTAAACGGCCATGCCGCCCCGTCTCGTGCCGAGATGAGAATGATAGTCTGTGCCGAAAAATAAATCGAAAACACAGTCTTTCTTTGAAGCTACTCCGAAAAATCCGCTCAATATTTTTACCTCCGTAATTCCGATGTCAACGAGGCGATTCCTCATGAGAGGAAGCGTCTCGTTTTTCCTTTTTACTGAAATAGTATATCATAAAAGCAAAAGAAAGTCAGCCGTTCAAAGGGGGATTACGGAAAAATTTTTATGAAAGAAAATAAATTTTATCCTCGGTAATAAAAGCGAGTATCAAAAAGTTGACAGGTTATGGATAATTTTTTTTGCTATAATAGAGTCACTGAGAAAAATCCGATGAGATGAAAAGGAGAAAATATGTCAGAAAAAATATTAACGGTCGATTATCCTACGGCATTTCCTACTTTGAGAAAAAGAGGAATGTGTGTGGAATACAACTTGGCAAAATTATTTGCATATTACGGAAAAGATTTTTCTCTCCCATTGAGCGGTGCTTATCCGGGAGTTCGATATATAGAAGCACCAAAACAAAAGATATCGGAAAAGCTGTGCGACATAAAAAGTTTGCCGGAATTATACAAATCGTATGGAGTTTTTATAGAAGAAAGAAACGTAACGAATTGGGAAGAATATCGAGCGTATCTTGAAAATGAAATTGAAGAAGGAAGACCTATTATCGTCCATTTAGATTGTTATTATGTTTCTTGGGACCCTTATTATAAACATTTACATAACAATCATACAGTATTAATTATGGGCAATAGATCTGAGGCGTTTTTCCTCGTAGATCCTTATTTTGACCGAGCGGAATGGTTAGAAAAAGAGACTTTTCGCCTCGCGTCGAGATTCTATTACGAAATTGACAAAAATCAAATTCAGAAATTAAAAAATGGCGGACACAAAGAAATTTTTGAAAAACGACGCGAAGAGCTTTTGCGGATTGGTTATTTGTCTCAATTAGAGCTTTTTTCCCAAGACATGCGAAATTTTTGTGCGGAAAAGGAATTTTGGGGTGAAGAAAAATTTAGCGAACCGTTTAACTTAGAGTTGCTGAAACAGCTCAGAAGAATAGAGCGCAATAAAAATAGGTTCATATTTTTTTTGCGTGAATGGGAATATCGAGAAGGGCATACAAAATATGAGAGTCAATATTCTTCGGTGCTATCCAGTTGGCAGGCTCTCCATAGTCTACTGGCAAAGGGGTGGTATGATCATTTTTCTGAAAGGACTTTACAAAAAATCGAAGAAGATATTATAAAAATTCGCCGAGAAGAAGAAAATTTTATAAAGGATTTTGACCTTTATGAAAATTCCATATTAAAGGGACAAGAGAAAATGCGAGGAGAAATCGGCTATGTGGTTATGGATATTTTACCTTAGGGGTATTACGCATGACTCGAAAACGGTTGGCGATGTATTACTGCGGAAAAGCGGAGGTGGTAAAAATATTGAAAGAGGAAATTTCAATTTTGGATAAGCTATATTTGAATACGCGATTGAAGCAGTTGCAGGAAGTAAAAGGAATAAAAACTCACTGTACCGTTGGAGAAGCAGATATGGATAAGATAATCAAGTGCGAAAAAAACTTAAAGGAGGCAATAAAATGGACAGAAAAGAGATAGAAGAAAAAATATGCTCTATTGCGCGAGAATTGACGGGCGCGGAGTTGAGCGATACCGAAGAATTAAAAGAGAGCGGATTAGACAGTCTTTCGTTAGTGAGCGTGATAGCGGGAATCGAAGAACAATTCGGGTTCTTTTTTGAGGCAGATGATTTACAGCCGGATAAATTATTGACTTTGAAGGATTTAGTGGAATTGACAGAGAAATATATATGAAGCTGTGGGAATATATAAAAGAAAAAATGCTTCCGTATCGAGAAAGAATGGCTTTTCCCGAAAAGGGGATAACCTACGGAGAGCTTTTGAAAATGAAAGAAACAAAAGGGGAACGTAGGTTGAGGATATGTGAAGGGAAAACTCGTGGAGAACAGGGATTAGAAATTTTAAGGAGCATAGCCTCAGACGCAACGACCGTCCCTTTATCGAAAGAATATGGGGATAAGAATAAAGAGGGTATTCGCAAAGAAATAGAAAGCGCGGGTAAGGCTTCGAACGATGTAGCGTTTGTTGTCTTTACGAGCGGAACAACGGGAAATTCCAAAGGTGTGATGTTGACAGATGAGAATATCATAACCAATTTAGAATATATATCGACATATTTTCGTTTAGAGGGCATAAAACGAATGGGGATCATGCGCCCTCTTGTACATATATCGGCATTGGTGGGGGAATTGTTATATGGGCTCATTTGTGGTCTGGAAATTTACTTTTTCGAAGAAGCATTTCTTCCGCAGAGGCTAATGAGCTTTTTGCGGGAGAAAAAAATAGAGGTATTCAATACGACGCCGACAGTTTGGTTGACATTATTGAAATATAGCTCAATCAAAAGTTTTCCGGTAAAAGTAAGCGCAATCAGCGGTGAAAGATTGACAGAAAAGAGTGCAAAAGAAATAGCCGAAGCGTTTCCTGAAACGGAATTTTATAATGTGTACGGTCTTACAGAGCATAGTCCGAGAGCCTGTGCGCTAATGCCAGAGGATTTTGTTCGAAAGGCGGGAAGTATAGGGAAACCGCTCGGAAACGTATATGTTAAAATAGAAGAAGGGGAACTTTTATTAAAATCGCCCAGTGTGATGAAAGGATATTTTAAGGACGAAGAGAAAAGTAAAAAGAAAATAAAGAATGGTTGGCTATATACGGGTGATATGGCATACAAGGATGAAGAGGGTTATTACTATATAGAAGGCAGAAAAGACGATATGTTGATACGGGCGGGAATAAATATTTTTCCGGAAGAAATAGAGGAAGAAGTAAAAAATTGCACGGGTGTAGAAGATTGTATTGTATATGGTAAGAGCGGAGAAAACGGAGTGACGGAAATTTGTTTGAAATATATGGGAACATCTGAGCCGTGGGCATTGAGGAAACAGCTTGCGGGAAGGTTAAACGCACATTTTATGCCGAATAGAATAGAACAAGTGACCGCGATAGAACGGACAGTGAGCGGAAAGAAGGTAAGGAGATGAGAGAAAAAGTTTTCGAGTTTATAAAGAAGCATTGTGCATTGGAAGAAGAAGTGACGGAAGAAAGCAAATTAAGAGAATTGAGCTTGGACAGTCTGTCGTTTGTGCAGGTCGTAGTAGATATAGAGTCAGAAATAGGAATAGAATTCGAAATAGAGGAATTAAATATAGATAATTGGGAGAAAGTAGGTGATATTATAAGAGTATTAGAAACAAAAAATATCCGTTGAGATGAACAAAGGGCATTTTTTGGTTATGCTATTTACTCAAAGAAATAAGTAAGAAAAGTCAATTTTTTGTCCATAATAGTAAGATGAATAAAATCCGAACATTTATCCTTTGGGCAAAAGGGAAGTATGAGGTTCTTGCAGAAAAAAAATATACGACGATAGCGGGAATGTTAGTATACTTTTTAATTATGTCGATTACCCCCTTTGCGTTCTGGCTGACGCTGTTATTTGGCAAATTAGAAATTGATACCGAAAGCGTTCTTTCTCTACCGGTTTTTGAATCTGTGCAGGATGTCCTTTTATATATTCGTTCAGAGGCAATGAACGCAACGGCAGGCGCTTCGATTTTTCTGATCGCCACGACTTTGTATTCCGCCACGAATCTCTTTTATCACATGCGTCGGAGCGGAGAGCTCATTTATTCATATAAGAGAAAAAAACACGGTCTGTTGGTTCGTTTAGGCGCTTTGCTGTTAATGTTCGCGGTTATGTTTCTCACTGTTATTTCAGGCGCGGTTTTAGGCGGAGGAGCTTTTATTTTTTCTCGGTTATTTCCGCGTTGGCTGGAACTTACGTTGGATTATATTCTCATTCTTGCGGTTTCTTTTTTTCTCGCTTTGATACTCAATCTCTATGTATGCCCATATAAAGTAAAACTCAGGGAATTGTTGCCCGGAACGTCGGTTACGGTAGCGGCATGGTCGGTTGCACTTATCGGTTTTACGATTTACTTGAAAATAGGAAATATGGGGAAATTATACGGGGCGCTCAGTGCAATTATTGTCTTTATGCTTTGGCTGTATGTATTGATGATTTGCTTTGTCGTCGGGGTAATTTTCAACAGCGAAAAAATTTCGGCACGAGAAAGTAAAACCCTTTGATTTCATGCGGTACCTCCTCCCTATGTGCGTTTAAGTAAGCAATTTGAAAAGCTCGACTTTTAGAAGGTCGAGCTTTCTTTT
>CAKXBD010000073.1 GCA_934871445.1 uncultured bacterium
GAAGAACGAAGCGAAGATTTCAAAAAGCTACCGTATCCCGTAAATGCCATATGTGACAATGTGTTACTGAAGCGATTGTCATACAAATTGTAATTTGCAAACTTTCCGTCGAACGACTCTTCCGTTATCCAATAACAGTCATTCAAAGAAAGTCCTTTACAGAAGTCTATAATCCCCTTTGTATCTTTTTCGTTTAATCCAAGTTTGGCAAGAAAATTTTGGACATAGGCGCGGTTTGAGGGAATCGTGCGTCGCTTTAACCATTTCGCAACACCTTTGTCGGTGAGTTCCATATCCAAAGGAAACAACTTCTTCTTATCCTCAATCACAGAAAGAATGTGTACCGCCACGCCGTCAATATCTTTCTCCATATTAAAGCGCATCAATTCCGTGTCATATTGTTTTAAGATATAACTCATTCTTCCGCCTCTCCCTTTTCTGTAAGCGATAGCAATCGATCGTATTCTTCGGGCGATAACAGAATTGCCGTCGGCACATTGTTTTTAAGAACAACAATCTGCTTTTCCTCTTTCAATCTTGAAAATATCTTTGACGCCTGCCCTTGATTAAACATTGTTATGGAGACTAAATTATTCAAAATATTTTTTTCCATCTCTACCTCGCTTGTTTAATTATAGCACACGGCAACTTATTAGTCAATAGAAATTAAAATAATAGTTACAATTTTAATGTTCTTATGTTTGTATTTTATAAAAATTCAGCACTCGATTTTAACAATAAAAAGTTGCCCTAATTTTTTAAAAAATTTGAAAAAACTAAAAAATTTAAACCTCAAAAACGCCGTTTTTGCACATTTTTGAGGCTTTTTTACTCGTTTTTACGCTATTTTAACCTTTCTGAAAAATCGCGTCTCCCCTGCCATATATAAGGATGCCTAAATTTGATACAGTTGATACTTGTGCAATTCGGCATTCGTCCTTATATTATATCGAATGAAAGAGATTTACGCAAGCAAATTGATCAGCTTGCGTAAATCTTCTTTTTATTGTCTATTTGTTATGCCACAGAACAATAGAATCGATATTAAATTTTGTTTTACTACGAAGTGTTATTATATGCCTCCCTTCGGAGAGTTTTTCGGACAAATATACAAGTTTCTCCGTACTATCTGGTCCCATCAATTTGACCGTCTTGGTTTCTTCTCCGTCTATTAGGATTTCAAATCCATCATATTCGGAAGATTCATGAGCTAGTATTCCAAATTGTGTACCACTAAATTGAAATTCGAGGGTTGCGTTTTCTCCTTCATAGAGATGACCGAACGTCGAAAGTTTATTCGAAAGCTTCCAATTTCCTCTATATATAAACATATCTTCATCGGGGGAATGCCATTCCCCGTCCAAAAGTTCGTAAAACATTTCGGCCCCGCGATAGGCAATATACTTTACTCCTTCCGCCCAAGTATCGGTAACGACCAATTTATAGTAGCGAAGATTTCGTTCTTTAAATTCTACGGTGATATTATTATTTTTCCGTTCCGCGTTTTCCACTTCTTTGATGAGCTCAAGCTCATTCAAATCGGTTCCCCCGTATAATTTGAAATTTTTCGGCTGATATCTTCGACTCGGTTCCCCGTAAATCACAAAGCGGTTTGTATTTATCGTTTCTCCTAAATCCACGGTGATTTCAAAAGGATTTTCTTGTGTAATACTCGTTCTGTTTGAATGAATAAAATTAGTTTGATTCTCGTCAAACAAATTATCAATTGAATAATTGTCATCCCAAGGGCGATAATTGGTTTCCACAAGCGTTTGAGGCTTTTTAGATTTTTGTACATACTTATAATTATATTCCCGCTCGTAAAAATAATCACTCTCAAATTCTTCTCGATAATAGGAATTCCGATAAGCATTCAAATAGTTTGTCTGAACATTTTCACCTTCAAATTTTCCGACCCCTACTCCGACGAAATTCCTTGCGTTCTTGACCAATAAAACTGCCTTGAAATAAACCCACTGTCCTTTTGTAAAGTGATAGTCCTTATAATTATTCTCTTTACTTAAATCGAAATCCGGCGTACCCGACAAATTTTCGATTAAAGCTGCTCGTTCATATTTTTCCCCATCGAGTGAAATATATAAGCCGGCATATTCTCGTCCACGCAGAGCAATCCGATATTTTCCGTCGCTGTTTATCTGAAATTTTCCCCTGATTTCCATGATTGCATTACTAGCAGGATTGGGTTCCCAAATTTCAGCATTTCCGTTCTGCACTCGGTTAGTATTATCCTCCTCAACAATCGTTTCATATCCCGCATAAGAATTTTCCACCGCCTCTTCTACGCTTTGATACATTTTTTCCGGCGTATAAGTGTAAACTGTTCTTTCTAGCATCGTAGGCGTAGCTTGTTTTTGTCTGAATTCGATCACCAAATCCACATCATCGACTTTAAACGCTCCGTCTGTTTTTTCTATACCGAGAGTGACGATTATTTTTCCCGATTCTCGGTTTACTTTGTCGGGAGTATATACAAAAACTCCTTCACTTTGTTTTTTTAGAATTCCATAAGCAGGAGAAGATACATTTTTAATTGTATAGCTAAATCCCTCCGGTAAAACAATATTTTCCTTCAAATTCATCACGAAATCTTTTCCCGTTTCAATTCCGTAAGGTTGAACTGTATGGCTATAATATTTCTTTCCGTCTTTATAATAGCTTCTTCCCGTTTGGAAAATACAGGAAACCGGAACAAACATCGGATAAGCCTTTTCATTATATTCTGACAGGATATTCTCCGATATATTTTGCCGTAAAAGTTCTTTGAAATAATACGTCATATCGTTATGCGTGACGTCGCTGACCGCTTTATACCATGTATCCGCGCCCCCGCTACCACCTCCTGCCTGTGTGGCCTGAATAAATAAATCCTGTCCGAAGGCATGAAGTAAATTGGCGTAGGAATCCAAAGCCGAGTTCGTCCCATTTTCTGAAAGAGTCTGCTTCAAAGTCCAGCTTGGATTGGTATATCTGTTCCAGCTGGTAGAATAGGTTCCCTCGTTATTATTACCGAGTTCCCTATTGGAAGAAATGCGTGTAAACAAACTATACGATACGAGACTGACAGCGTTATTCGTGACTTCATCGCCCGGAGCGAATCCAAAACGTTGATAATGATGATTTAATTCGTGAATACATCCCCAAAAGGCATCCGAAGCATTATCAACCGCGCTTTGCACATCGAGAGCCGCCGTCATGCAATATAAGGGACAATTTACCGTATGCCGCCCGACAAAGGCAACCATACTGCCCGCAGCAACAAACGGGTCATATAAAAAGGTAATCCCCAACTCTCCGCCGGAACCGGCCGGAACCTTATTCGATACGCGCGAAATTTTATCCCAGAGAACAGCAGCTTCCGTAAGCTGTTCATAATCAAAGTCTTTTGCTCTTGATTTGGGACCCGAATGACGTACCGAATCGTCCCAAACTTCCAAATCAAAATACGGAGCCGAAGAATTTTTATTTTGTTCAAATTCCTCTCGATTCGTATAGCCGAGAATAAAATGCGAATACGCGACGGCACCCGATATCGTTACGGTAAAAGAAGTTCCTGCTTTCACCGGCTGAACATAGATTGGGCCACCAAAATAAGAGCCGACATAGGACGTCATCTCCTTTGTCGTCATCGTATTCGCTATCATCGGCATACGGTTAAACGTTCTTTCTATCCATATATTATTTTGTGCCCCATTCGTGAGCACCTGTCCGATTATAACTTTCAGTCCTCCCGTTTTTTCGAAGTCCGCTTCGCTCATTTCCAGCTTTATTACTTCTCCCGCAGGAGCGTATAATCCCGTAATGTGATTTCCTCCGCTCCGCGATTTTATCGTCAGCTTTTTAATAAGGGCGGGTTCATCGTCGGAAACGTCACCTTCGTACATTCCTGCGGCTGCCGTGTGCTTATAAAGTTTTTTTCCCGTAGGTTCGCCGTTCAAAAACAAGTTTCCTTTCTCATCCATTGAATCGTAGGTATTTGCGGAAGAAATTAGAGAAACATTTTCGTCCAATACTGCTTGTTTTTCTTCCTGCGTCGCAGAAAAATTTACCCCATATTCGGGATAGCACTCCAAGCCCCCGTCAGAAACCTCCGGCAAATGTCTTTCCGTTGTTCCTAAATATTCTGCCGTCATTCCCACTTTAGAGGGGCTATACATATCCGCCTCAAAGAGCTCAGTGGGATAAGCGTCCTCTATCGAAGGACTTTCTTCCGAGGAATTTTCCGAAGAACTTCCCGCCTCAGAGTTAGCTTCGCCTTTTGAAGAACAGGCGGTAAAAGTACAACATAACATAGTTATCCAAGCAAATACTACGGATATAACACGAATCACTCTATTTTTCATTGCAACTCCTTTTGTTTTTATCATATCTTATTATGAGAAAACTATTCGGCCGACATACCGTCAATTATCTCTTTCAGTTATATGTTTGCTCTGCCAATAGATAATATAACTCAAAACGCTCGGAAAAATCAATCGTTCAGAACTTATTTTCAAGAAAATTTTTTAATTTTATAAAACACCCTTCTTTATTCCAAAATAATACTCGCTTCACTCAAAGAGCGAAGCGAGTAAAAATAGTGTTTCTATCAAAAATTATAATTCATAGTGCATAGGATTCGTAAGATAATGAATTTCATCTAACTCGTCAGCCGTGACATATCCGGCCGGAGCATTCAAAAGTGAAGGAATTCTATTGACAATTGTCGCACAGGTATGCTCTACTGTCGCAGGCTTTACTACATGGAATTCCGTGTTCGGCTCGCCCGTAATCCACCAATCGCACATATCGCCGTCGTCCGGACCGTATACCTTTCCTATGGTTTCTTCTTCAATTACAATTCCCTGATAAGTCTCAATGGTTACGACGGCCGACATACCGATACATTTTCCCGCTTTGATGGTCTTTCCGAGCGTCGCACTGTAAATATCTTTATCTATGATATAGGGAACATTCTCCTGTTTAATTGATTTAATTGTCAGACCGAGTTTGTTACAAATTGCTTCCGCCGCATTCCAAGCATAAGAAGGTACGACTTCCTTCGGGTGTGCGAGTTCCTTCTCAAACTGCGCTTTCGTCAAATCGCAGCCATGCGCCTTAGCCAAAGCAAGCCCGTAATCCTCTACATTATAACTATAAGCACCCTTAATTTTTTTAATGTCGTAACAGCCGCCCGCCACCAAAGCAACCATATTGATCCAGAAAATATCTTGCATACCGCTGCCGGTAACCGTGCAGTTATTCTCTTTTGCAAGCGCATCGAGCTTATTCGTAAAAGCCGCCGATGTCGTCCAAGGATAAATTGCCTCCTCACAGGTCGTAATGACATTGATCCCGTGTTTTACGCATTTTTCCACTTGTTCATAAATATCCCCGAGAAAACTAAACAAGGTTACGATAGCGACGTCGGCATCACATTCATCGAGAACCTTATCCGCGTCTTTGGAAATCTGAACGCCTGTTTTGACGCCGAGTTCGGCAAAGTCTCCGACATCCGTTCCCAAAATTTCGGGATTTACATCTATCGCCCCCACAATTTCCGCCCCTTTCGCATGCAGATAACGCAAAATATACTTGGACATTTTGCCGCAGCCATACTGTACTACTCTGATTCTTTTCATGGTATTGCTCCTTGAATTTTTTTGTATCGAATGATACCTTATACAGAGTATAACACAGTTATAGGTTCCTGTCAACCCCCATTTCTGGAATTTTTTGAAATTTTTTGTCATAAAATGACAGAATACATCGAATTGTGTAATAGCGAGTTTAGAGAAATATATTATCAATAAAAAAATCCACCGCAATTGATAACTTTATGTTTCCATATTTTTTGAACCGTGGAAAGAAGTTTTTTCAGGGTCTAATGATTTCCTTGACTGAGGTCCTTTATACTGTTTTTCGGGAATAGATTTTCCGAACAAACTGATCGCCCGATTCGGACACAAGTTGACACAGCGATAACAAAATGCACAATTTCCCAACGCTTTCGCATGTCTTCCCTCGACTATGATATTTTTTACGGGACAATGAGCCGCGCAGATTCCGCAGCCGATACACCGCTCCTCATGAATGAGGAGGGACGACTTTTTTGCGTTTTCTCCTTTCCGCCACCATTTTCTTTGACAAAAATATCCCACGGCATGGGAAACGGGATTAAAACCGCGCCGAAAACGTTTCCCACACAAGATTTTTCGGGAAAATGAATCTATCCTCTTTTCCGCTTTTTCAAGGGTTCTTGCAATCTCGAAATCGTTTCGTATCTTCAAAGCCGTACAATCTGCGAGATTATTCGGCATATTTATATGCTCGGCTCCGATAACTTTTCCGCCGAGCTTCTCAATCGTACGGCCGAGGCTCGCCGCCCCATCGCCCGAAAACATATACTGCGTTGCGATTATAAAAATTTCCTTGCCCTCTATATGCTTCGCATTTGCATAGATAAAACGGCGCATCGGGACAGGCGGTGAGGAACCGTATATAGGGAAGGCAAATAAAAGTTTATCGGCTGAAAAAACGGATTCGGCGCAATTCTTTTCGTCGCCAATATCATATATCTTTACTTCGTATTTTTTCGTTAACCTCTTTCCCGTTTCTTCTACGACAAAACGAGTATTTCCCGTTCCGCTGAAATAAAATGCAGATAAAGTTTTCATGAGGCACGCTCCTTTTTTAAGTGTCCTTTCTATTATATGCATCTGCCTCAAAACACATTTACATGAAAAAAACTCGGAAAATTCCGAGTTTCTTTTCAAGAATTTTTAAGTTGTTCATAGAGAGCCACAAGGCTCGAAGTTGTTTCACTGTAATTTTTTATTCCGCTGGGAACTCCGTTTGCTTTCAGAAACAAATTATTGAACCAAGAAGAAATTTTATCGATGACGCCTTCATATTTCTCATAATGCTCATTTCCGTTCCTGTATTCCCGCAGGATTTCCGGAGCAAGTTTTTCTCGGAGTGTCCGTGATTTTTCCGAGGGAAGAGAATTCAGAAGATTCGCAACCGCGCGCATGAGTCCGCTGTAATTGAGATAGACATCGTCGGCACGGATACAGAGTACATAGGAAACGATATTCGCTTCATTTTCCCGAGATACGCCTTTTGCATGCGCCATTTCGTGCGCCATAGTCGTCGGGAGTTCGTTGACGGGGATATTTACGTTGACATTTGCTTCCGCGTAAAAGGGAAAATAGATTCCCGTGATTCCGAGATAACTCATCGGAACGGAAAGAACGACCTTTTTAGGACGAACTTCATATCCCGCAAAATAATCGGAATCGAGTCGATTAAATTCTTCGTTCAAAATTTCGGACAGTTCGGTAAAAGTATGCGTCGGAATAATATTCCCGCTTCATCGCGGTAGAGCTCGGCGGGGACGGCGTTAAGACTCTCAACATAATATTCCGCGGCAGAATATAATCTTTCCTCCGTAACGGCAACTTCCGTAAGCCCTAACGCATTCGCAGCCCCTTTTCGGTTATAGAGAGGCGAATAAAGTAGCCCAAAAGCGAGTGCAACGCAAAGAACAGTCAATAAAATACGATACAGACAAAGTCCCGCACAGGCAAAACGTTTTCGACAAAGTAATACGATAAGAAAGACAAACAATGTAATTCCACCGACGATCAAGAGCACGGCGGTCCATTCGTAAAAGGAAACGGGGATATAATTCGTCAAACGATTCATTGCCCACCCTATCCCTCGCGTAATCCCGCGAGCAAAGACATATTCGGAAAGAAACGGAATCTTTGCGAGAATATAAATAACGACGACAGCCAGCGTCAAAATACAAACTTTGAGTATCCGCATGCGGCGGAGCCGTTTATTCGTTGTCTTCGTAGTTTCCATTTCCTAATTTCTCCTTTCCGCGTCGTATCGAAAGATTTTACGCTTTATATTTCGATTATTCGTTCGAGATAATTTCTCCGCGCACAAGAATTTCCGCCCCGCAGTCGATAACGGAATCTTCCGAAATAATTTCTCCGATTGAATTCGCCGCAATTTTTCCGGATCTCGGATTTTTTACCGAATCGATATGTCCGTCAATCGTTGCGTCGACCTCGGAATATTCGAAAGCAAGATCACAGTCGCGCATCCGGCAATCGATCAGTTTTAACCCTTTACAGTAGCACAGCGGCTGCGTACCGATAATTTCGCAATGGATAAGAGTCAATCCTTCCGAATACCAACCGAGATATTCCCCTTTCACGACAGAATCTTTTACCGTTACGTTTTTAGAATGCCAAAAAGCGTCTTTTGTATCCAAAAAACTGTTTTCTATCGTCATATTGTCAATATACTGAAAAGAATATTTACCGTTCATGCGCAAATTTCGGATTCTGATATCTTTACTTTCAAACAGAAAATATTCCGATTCTATGACGGACGCTTCTATATTTATCCCCCTGCACTTCCACCCAAATTCGGGCGAATGAACGACGCAATTTTTTATGAGGATATTCTCACATTCTCGCAGGGTCTTAATACCGTCAATCCCGCAATTAGAAATCTCCCCGTCTTTTGAATACCAAACGGGCGCCCGCGTATTTGCATCGAGAAAACTATCGGACAACGAAAATTTTTCCACATGCCAAAGCGGATATCGAAGCGAAAAAGAACAGCCTTTCACCCGAATATCCCGACATTCCTTCAACACGGACTCCCCGTCTTTCGGACCGCCGAAAATACAGTCCGTTACGTCCGTTTCCGTTAAATGATATAAGGCCCTTTCTTCGTCATAAGTTTTGTTTTTCAGCTCTTTTCTCATGTATTCTTCGCTCACAACGCCATTCCCATTTCATACGCTTCCTGCGGAAAACGAGTGTTCCTGATTTCTCCCCTACTTTCGACTCCCGCGCCTTTCACGACACCGGCAAGCCGAACGCCTTCAAAACAATCGATCCACCCCTGAATTCCTTTGATAGCTCCGTCAAACGCAGATTCTTCCGTATCCTCGGCAGAGGCTAAAAGATAAACTCTCTTAAAGGCATTTTCTTTTTGATACAATGGGCTCGTTCGGTCCAAAAAAGTCTTTAATTGCCCCGAAAGCCCGTAATAATAAATCGGTGTTGCAAACACAAGAATATCCGAGTTCTGCATACGCGGCAAAACCTCTCCGACAGAATCCTTCAAAACACATTTCCCCGTTTTGGAACAGGTACGGCAACCAATACAAAACTTCAAATCCATACTGCGAAGTTCAATTTTCTCGACTTTATGCCCCGCCTCCAGCGCTCCACGGGCAAATTCTTCGGCTAAAATCTCCGAATTGCCGCTTTTGCGCGGCGTCGAAGACACAATAAATACTCTGCTCATAATGTCTCTCCTTTTTAAGAACGATTCCGCAGCGGCGCCTATATCATACTTTATCCGCTTCTTCAAACGCAATCAGTTCTTCTTCTGTTTGTTACGATTCTATTATAAACATTATTCTTTCCTATGTCAAATATTTATTTTGAAAATTCTTTCATAACTAAGCTCTATATTGCGGCCGTTTTCCCGCCTCTGCTTTTTCAACCAAGGACGATTAACCCTTCGGACTTCATAAAAATTTTGAAAAGCTCTTGAAAAATGACATAAAAAAACCGAGACTAACCATACTGCAAATATGAAATTCCAGTGTAGTCGTCTTCGTATCTATAAAATTTTTCTTTCTCTCTTGGCTTTGTTTACAGCGATTTTTCCGAAATTCTTATCAAACACGCCCGAAAGGACTGCCGCCCAAGAAATTTCGGCCACGCAAATGATCGAGCCTTCCGCTCCCGTAGAACATCTGTTTACGCATTGTCTGATCGCTCACCCCGAAATCGCCTTTGCCGACAACAACGAATACGGAAAACATCTGGACAGAGATTGTCTTACTCCCGCCGAATTTAGGCGTATTCTACAATTTTTGTACGAGGACGGATATGCATTGGTAGACATACGAAAGACCTTTCAAGAAAAAGGAAGCTATGCCGAACGCATCGCTTTTGAATTTCCCGCTGATAAAAAACCACTCATTCTCTCTTTCGACGATGTGGTTTACGCCTCCAAAAACAAAGGGAAAGGTATGTCTGACAAAATTATCGTCACAGATAACGGACAGCTCGCAGCTTACACCGAAAAACATACGCCTCAAATTCACGGAGAAGAGTTCGTATCGATTTTAGAAGAATTCATCGTGAAACATCCCGATTTTTCTTACGAGCATGCCCGAGGGACAATCTTTTTAACCGGTTTTGACGGAATTTTAGGATACCGTACGCAAAGGGATTCCCCCAAT
>CAKXBD010000074.1:0-3595 GCA_934871445.1 uncultured bacterium
CGGAATATCGATAAATTCGCGGCTAATTCCGAAATCAATATGAGCGACGAGCGTCATCGCTATATCGCGGGCATAGAATCTCAATCGTATGCTCCGTTCGTGAAATGTCCCGTGCTCATGCTCTGCGCTCTCCGCGACGCCACCTTTGATTATGATCGCGCCTACGACACCTATTCTCGGATCGGCCGTGCGGACGGAAGTGCCATCATATATTCGGCGGACAGCGGTTCCTGTATCGGTCCGAACGCTTTGAAGGATTTGGATCTCTTTCTCGAAAAGCATTTGAAGGGGAGGGAAATCTATATTCCGAAAGCTCTGAACATTACTCTCGCCGTGGAGGACGGAACGCTGCGTGCGGACGTGGAATACGACGAGGGAGGAATTTTGGAGGAAACGGGGATCTATTACGCCGAAACGGGGGAAAACACGCGTTCCGTTTTCAGGGATTGGCAATGCGTCGTGCGCACGGAAGGGAAAAACATTAAAAACGGGAAACTTTCCTGTGAGTTGGCTCATTATAAAGGTGCTTCTGCCGCATTTGCGTATGCATATGCCAAATATATCAACGGATTCAGGGTGGTTTCGAAGATTGCCTCCAAGAAATTCGCCTCTCCCGATACGGATGCCGTCAAGAGCCGCGTAATTTATTCGGGCGAAGAGGTGGACGGATTCAGCGTCGCCAATTACGGGGATTATTCGGTCGCGGATACTTTTTTGGAGCGGGAGGCGATTCCGAAGCGGATAGAAGGTTACGGAAATATCAAGGGCGTATATTCGGTGGGGGGAATCAAAACTTATAGAATCGGTTCTCCGCGCTATCTTCCCGAAGAAAATGCCATGCTGGAATTCGATGTCTACGCATACTCCGATATTCGGCTGAAAGTCTCCGTGGATGTTCTGACTTCGGAAAATCGCATTGAACGGTTCGGCTGTGAGCTTTCCGTAAAGGGCGGAGGAAAGTGGAAGCGCGTGATTTTAAGCGCCGCGGAATTCAAAGCCGAAACAACGGGTGTTCCGCTCGGAAGTTTTTCGGACGGCCGCGCGCTCTGTTTCGACTGCGAGGACGAGGATACGGAATACGCGGTGACGAACATTCTTTGGCTTTGAGGATACCATGTACAAACCGAATGATATTCTGACGATGAAAAAACCTCATCCCTGCGGCGGAAGGGAATGGGAAATCGTGCGGACGGGCGCCGACATCAAATTGAAATGCCTGACCTGCGGCAAGACAATCAATCTCATGCGCGACGACTTGAAAAAGCGCGTTAAAATTCCCGCAGGGGAAAAGGAAAGAAAATCATGAAAGAAAAGGATTTGCGGGACGGAGAACTGTACGAATACAGGTATCGATATAAAAGCAGGCGTTCGACGACGATATTTTATTGCGTGCTCGCTCTGATCGTGGCGGCGGCTCTGGGATTCCGAATCTATTGGACGAATACGTTCGGCGGGGTATACGTGGACGGAAGTTCCATGTACCCCACACTGCATTCGGGTGACGAGCTCCTGATGAAATACGGCGGGGACGCCGAACGCGGCGACGTCATCGTGGTGGACGTGAGAAGCTACGGCGACGAATACGATTTCGGCAATACGCAATTTCTCATCAAACGCCTGATCGCCGTCGAGGGCGATGCGGTGTACTGCGAGGACGGCGAGGTATATATCCGCTATGCGGGAACGACGGAATTTGTCCCGCTCGACGAGCCGTATATTCCCGACGGAGAAATATATTCCTTCGGCCCGTACGAAGTGGGCACGGACGAAATCTTCTTTCTCGGAGACAACCGCTTGAACAGTAAGGACAGCCGCTATAAAGAGGGGCTTTCGCATCTCGATTGCCTGTATAAGGAGAGCGATATTTACGGAATCGTTCCCGAATGGGCAATCAAGTATAAAGAAATTTTGAAATACATTCCCGGAATGAGGCTCAGCTATTCCTGACGGGAAATAAGGATTACGGTGAAACGGAGGAAAAAAATATGGTAAAGATTACTTCGGACAGTACTTGCGATCTCGGCGCGGAGGTCGAAAAGCGGCATATCGGCATTATGCCGTTGAAGGTGATTTTAGACGCGGACAGTTATTTAGACGGCGTGGACATTTCGCCGGAAGATATTTTTTCGTTTGTGGCTAGGACGAAAATGCTTCCCAAGACCAGCGCGCCGAGTATAGAGGACTTTCGGGAATTTTTTGCCGCGCAGACGAAGGACGGCGACGAAGTGCTGCACTTCAATATTTCGAGCAAGGCCTCGGCCTCTCATTCCTGCGCGCTTGCGGCTGCAAAGGAATTTGGCGGTAAGGTGCGCGTGGTGGACAGCCTTGCTCTGTCGTCGGGACAGGGACTCCTCGTCATGAAGGCGGCGGATCTCCGCGACGAGGGTCTGAGCGCGGAGGAAATAGAGCGCCGGGTAAACGCGCTCCGTTTGAAAGTCAATACTTCTTTCGTGCCCGACCGTTTGGACTACCTTTATAAGGGCGGCCGCTGTTCGAGAATGGAGATGTACGGCGCCAATATCCTCAAAATTCATCCCATGATCGATATGAAGGACGGGCAGCTCGGCGTGAAAAAGAAATATCGGGGAAAGATGACGATGTGCATCCGCGCTTATATCGACGATTTGAAGGCGGCATATCCAAAATACGATAAGACCCGCTGTTTCGTCACTCATTCCTGTGCGGACGCGGAGCTCGTGGAGCTTGCGAAAGAGCGTGTGCGTTCGGAATTCGATTTCCGGGAAATTATCGAGACGGTCGCGGGCTCGGTCATCACGGGGCACTGCGGAAGAAATACTTTGGGCGTGTTGTTTATCGCCGAATAAAGGAGCAAACATGACAACGGTTTACAGCGACAGCGATTTCAATAAAATCCGCGCGCAGAAGCAGCGGACTTTTCAAATTTTTTTCGGAGTGACGGCGGGCTATGCGGCGTTTTGTATCGCTTGGCTGATTTATTATATCTCCCTGCCCTATGCCGATCCGATGCAGACACTGCCCAAAGTATGCGTATACGTCGCTTCGGCTCTGTACGCGATATTCGTATTCCCGTTCATGGGCATCAAATATCACCGCGTCCGCCGCTACTACAAGATGATGTATTATCTGTCCGAGGGACTCAAAAACGTGGAGGAGAATTATTTCGTCGGCTTTGAGGAAAAGGAATTACAGAAAGATTACGTGGACGTGATTTCCTGCGTATTCAAGACTTGGAACAGAAAAAAAAGCGAATGGATGGAGCGCGAAGCCTATTTCGACAAAGAAAAACCTCTGCCCGATTTTCATAGGGGCGACCTCGTGAAATACATCGTGCAGAGCAATTTCATCGTTCAATACGAAATTATCGAGCGCGGCGCTTTGGTAGAGGATGAGGAAGATGAGGAAGAAGAATACTTTGAGGACGAAGGGTCGGACTCCGCGAGCGAAACGGAAGCTGAGGAAGAAACTCAGGGCGCCGTGAACGAAGGGGAGTTCGAGCCCCGAGCCGCGCGATCGGACGCTGCGGATTCGGAGAACGACCTTGCGGAGACGGACGAAGATCAAAAAAATTAAAGATTGACAAAGGAGAAAAAACGCAATGCGTGCAGTCGTAACG
>CAKXBD010000074.1:3605-10044 GCA_934871445.1 uncultured bacterium
GGACAAAAAGGGAATTATTTCCAAAATCAGCGCGTTTCTTTCGGAAAAGAACGCAAACATCGAGGATATTTCTCAGACGATTTTGGGCGAATATTTCGCCATGATCATGCTGGTGGATCTTTCGGAGGCGACGGAGGAGCTTTCCGTGCTCGCAAAGGAGTGTTCGGAGCTCGGAAAGAAAATCGGCATGTCGGTATATATGCAGCACGAAGACATCTTCAACGCGATGCATAACGTCTGAGGTGGGAAGATGTTTACGAAATTCGACGTTTTGGAAACCATCGACATGGTCGAGAAGGAACATCTCGACATTCGTACGATCACGATGGGAATTTCCCTCTTTCCCTGTATTCGGGATACGGCGGAGGACACGGCGCAAAGAGTATACGACCTCGTATGCCGCCGCGCGGAAAAAATCGTAAAGACGGCGGAGGATCTCTCCCGCGAATACGGGATTCCCATCGTCAACAAGCGGGTGTCCGTCACTCCCGTCAGCCTGATTTCGGCTGCGTTTCCCGAAGAAGCGCCCTTGATCGGCCGCGCGCTCGACAGGGCGGCGGACGCTTTGGGGATCGATTTCCTCGGCGGATATTCCGCGCTCGTCCATAAGTCTACCGCCGATTACGAGCGGAAATTTATCCGCACCATTCCCGAGGTGCTCGCCTCGACGGGGCGGCTCTGCGCTTCCGTCAACGTAGGCTCCACCCGTTCGGGAATCAACATGGACGCGGTGAGGATGATGGGAGAGGCGTTCAAGAGATCCGCGGCTCTCACGGCGGATAAAGACGGATTGGGTGCGGCGAAATTGGTCGCTTTCTGCAACGCGGTGGAGGACAATCCCTTTATGGCGGGGGCCTTTCACGGCGCGGGAGAGGCGGACGCCGTCGTCAATGTCGGCGTTTCGGGGCCGGGCGTGGTCAAGCACGCGCTGGAACAGATTCCCGACGCCGATCTCACGGAGGCCGCGGAAATGATCAAGCGGACGGCATTCAAAATCACCCGTGCGGGACAGTTGATCGCGCGGGAGGCGGCGCGCAGATTGGACGCGGAATTCGGCATTGTCGACTTGTCTTTGGCTCCGACGCCCGCGAGAGGCGATTCGGTGGCCCAGATTCTCGAAGAATTGGGCTTGGAGCAGGTCGGCGGCCACGGCACGACGGCGGCGCTTGCGCTTCTCAACGACGCAGTGAAAAAGGGCGGAGTCATGGCCTCCTCCCGCGTGGGCGGACTTTCGGGTGCGTTTATTCCTGTCTCCGAGGACATCGGCATGATCGAGGCCGCGGAAAAGGGGGAAATCAACATCGACAAGCTCGAAGCGATGACCTGCGTTTGCAGCGTGGGCTTGGATATGATCGCTATTCCGGGCGATACGCCCGCGACGACGATTGCGGCGATGATTGCCGACGAAGCGGCAATCGGCATGATCAATCAAAAGACGACGGCCGTACGCATTATTCCCGCTCCCGGGAAGGGCGTGGGCGAACAGGTGAATTTCGGCGGACTTTTAGGGCGAGCTCCTATTCTGCCCGTCCATACCACCGACAGCAGCCGCTTCGTTTTGCGCGGGGGAAATATTCCCGCGCCCATTCACAGTTTCAAAAACTGACGATGCGGCGGAAAAAAGCTGGCAGTCGGGGATTGACAACGAAAAAAAACATGATATAATAATTTCGCGGCGGGATAAGTCGCGGACGGAGAAGCGCAAAAGGCACAAGGCGGGAAAGGCCGCGTCGAAAAAGACCATATCCCGCCAAAATCAAACATAAAAAAGCAAAAGGAGTCAAAACGTTTATGGAAAGAAAGGAAATTGCAGAAAAGTATAAGTGGAATCTCGAAGTGATCTATCCTTCGGACGAGGCGTGGGAAACGGAATATAAGGCCGCCGAAAAGGAATACGGCGATTATGATTTTTCCGCTTTTCAGGGAAAAATGGGCGATAAGGCCAAAGCGTTGGAATTTTTCAAGCTGCGCGATACGATATTCCGCCGATTGGAAAAGCTCTATCTCTATGCCAGCATGCGCCACGACGAAGATCTGAGAGTTTCCAAATATACCTCATATACGGCGATGATGAGCTCCCTCATCTCCAAGCTCATGGCCGCCATGGCCTTCGTCGAGCCCGAGCTCACCGCGCTCAGCGACGAAAAATTGCAGTCGTATATCTCCGACCCCGATTTTGCCGATTACGATTATTCGCTGAAAAAAATCGCAAAGTCCAAGGCGCACGTTTTAAGCGAAGGAGAGGAAAAACTTCTGGCGCTTGCGTCCGACGTCATGGGCGGATTTCATACGGTGTTCTCCATGCTCGATAACGCTAACCTCAATCTCCCCAAGGGAAGGTTTGGCGGCAAGGAAGTGCAGATGAGCCACGGCATGTACGGTCTCGTATTACATTCGGGCGCGAGAGAGGAACGGGAAACCTGGTTCAAAACGTATTACAAAGCCTATATCAACCTCGTAGACGCGATTACGCAGACCTATTACGGAAACGTCAAGAAGGATATTTTCTACAAGACGGCGAGAAATTACGCCTCCTGCATGGATATGGCGATGGACGGCGAGGACGTGAGTCCCGTCGTATACGGCAACCTGATCGAAGCGGTGCACGCCGCGCTTCCCGTCATGCACAAGTATATTTCCCTGCGCAAAAAAATCCTCGGGTTCAACGAACAGCACATGTATGACATTTACGTGCCGCTCGTTTCCGACGCGGACATCAAGGTTCCTTTCGAGGAAGCGTATGAGCTCGTCATCAAGGGACTTGCGCCCCTCGGAGAAGATTATCAGAATCTTCTCCGCCGCGGCCGCGACGAACGCTGGATAGACGTCTACGAGACCGAGGGAAAGCGCAGCGGAGCCTATTCTACGGGCGTTTACGACACACATCCGTACGTGCTTCTCAACTATCAGGAGACGACGAACGAAATTTTCACGATTGCTCATGAAATGGGACATTCCATTCACACCTACAAGTCTACTTCAAGGCAGCCTTATCCCAAGTCGGAATATACGATATTCCTCGCAGAAATCGCTAGTACGGTCAACGAGGTTCTGCTCATGAAATATCTGTATTCGACGACCGAGGACAAGAATTTGAAGAAGTATCTCCTCAATTACTATATCGATATGATCCGCACGACCCTGTTCCGTCAGACGCAGTTCGCGGAATTCGAACAGATCGCTCACGCGAAAGCGGAGGCGGGCGAGCCGCTTACGAAGGAGAACCTCTGCGAAATCTATTACAAGCTCAATAGGGAGTATTACGGCGCGGGGATCGTTCACGATGAGGAAATTTCCTACGAATGGGCGCGGATTCCGCACTTCTACCGTTCCTTCTACGTCTACAAATATTCCACGGGAATTATTTCCGCCATTTCCATCGTCAAGCGGATTTTGTCGGAGGGAGATAAAGCCGTCAGGGATTACTTTGAGTTCCTTTCGGGCGGAAATTGCACCGACCCCGTCTCCATTCTCAAAAAGGCGGGAGTGGACCTCACCTCAAAGGCGCCGTTTGAAACGGCAATGAAGGAATTCGCGGATACCTTGAACGAATTCGAGAAACTCACGGACTGACAGGAATAAAAAAATGGCAGCAGAAATCAATACCATGCCCTATAACCGCGATGCGGAAATGGCGCTGTTGGGATGTCTCCTCATCGACAACGATATCGCGGCGGAATTGGTGGAAAAACTTACCGAGGACGACTTTTATCAGGAATCGCATAAATTTGTCATTCATGCCATGCAGGTGGTTTTCAACGACCGCAAGCCCATCGATCTCGTCACTTTGTCCGACGAGCTCGACGGGGAGGGCAATCTCGAAAAGGCGGGAGGAATCGCCTATCTCACCGAATTGGCGCAGATCACTCCCTCTGCGGCAAATTACAAGTCTTATTACGAAATCGTCAGTCGGGACAGCACTAACCGAAAGCTCATCCGCGCTTCGCGCAAAATCATCGAAAACTGCATGACGGGCGCGGACGGCCGCGACGCTATTTCCTTTGCGGAAAAATCGGTATACGATATTTCCAAACAGGCGGATCGATCTTCCCTCGCGGGCATGAGCGAGGGGGATATCGTTCAACAGGTGCTGCAAAAGTTCGAGGCCATTCAATCGGACGCTAACGCCTTCAAGGGCATAGAGACGGGTTTCAAACGGCTGGACCAAATGACGAACGGACTCCAACCCTCCGACCTCATCGTTCTCGCCGCCCGTCCCGGTATGGGAAAAACTTCGCTCGCCATGAACCTCGTCGAGCATGCCGCTCTGCATAAAAATAAGGTCTGCGCCGTATTCTCTTTGGAAATGCCCCGTATTCAAATCGTGCAGAGACTCCTTTGCTCGTATGCTAACGTCAGTATGGCCAAGGGCCTTTCCGGACAGCTTTCCGCGTCCGAATGGAAAAAGCTCATGCTGGCCAGCGATAAACTCAAAAAAAGTCAAATTTATATCGACGACTCCTCTCGCGTCACGCCTGCGGAAATCCTCTCCAAATGCCGACGGCTGAAAACCGTCGCCGGCGGCGTGGACATGATCATGATCGACTATATTCAGCTCATGACGGGCGGTACCACGAATATGGCGGGAGCGGAAAACAGACAGCAGGAGATCGCCTCCATTACCCGCGATCTGAAAATTATGGCCAAGGAACTCAACGTCCCCGTCATTGCACTGTCCCAGCTCCGCCGTATCCAATCCAAAGAACCACAGCTCTCTGACCTCAGAGAGTCGGGCGCTATCGAGCAGGACGCCGATATTGTCATGTTCATCAACCGTCCCGAAGCGACGGCAACTGCCGAGGAAATGGCTTCGGGAAAAATCGTCAAGGGGGCGGCGGAACTCATCATCGCCAAACACAGAAACGGTTCGCAGGGGCGCGTACAGCTCAAATTTATCGGCGAGAGCACGAAATTCGTAGATGTGGACGAACAGAATCGGGACGACGAACCGCCCGAATATTCCCGCGGGCCGCGAGGATTTGACGACGAACCTGCGGAAGAAGCATTCGGGGAGCCTTATGAACAAAGCGGAGCCTACGACTCGTCCCGCAAAAGCGGGCGGGGAGGAGAGACGAACGGCGATTCCGACGACGAACTGCCTTTTGAATGAGTTTGGAAGGAAGAACAAAAGGCCTCATTATGATTACGAAAACAGAAAAAATTACCCCGCAAGCTCTTGCGGAGGCGAAAGAGATTATCTTTTCGGGCGGCGTCGTGGCGATTCCCACCGAGACGGTATACGGATTGGGCGCGAACGCCTTCGACGACGAGGCTGTAAAACGTATTTTCCGAATCAAGGGACGGCCAAACGATAATCCTCTCATTGCGCACGTGCATAAGGATTACGACCTCCGAAAAATTATCGACGACGACCCGCCGTATGCGGCGGAATTGAGGAGGGCTTTTCTGCCCGGCCCGCTGACGCTCGTTTATCCCTCTACGGGTAAAGTGAGCCGTTTTGTTTCCTGCGGGTTAAATACTCTGGCGGTGAGGGTTCCGTCTCATGAAGGCGCGCAGGCGTTTTTAAGAACGGTGGATATTCCCATCGTCGCTCCTAGTGCAAATCTTTCAAAACACGTCAGTCCCACTTCGGCCGCGCATGTATCGGACGATTTCGACGGGAAAATTCCTTTGATTCTGGACGGCGGAAGGGCTTTGGGCGGCATTGAGAGCACCGTTTGCGACGTCACGGGAGACAAACCCGTTATTCTTCGGCCCGGTCTGATTACCAAAGAAATGATCGCTTCGGTGGCGGGTGCGTGCGAGGTGTATGCGCCCGAACTTAAACCGGGAGAACGGGCAAAGAGTCCCGGCATGATGTACAAGCATTATTCGCCCCGATGCAAGACCGCTTTGTTTCCTGCGGAACGGGCGGCGGACGCTTTTGAAGCGTGGAGAAAAGAGAAAAAAAGCGGGAACAGAGCCGTCCTTTTATGCGAGGAAAAACTCGCGGCGGAGTGGAAAGCGCGCGGGGCCGAGGTCTTAAATCTCGGAGGGACGGACAGGGATATGGCCGCAAATCTTTACGATTTGTTGAGAAGGGCGGAAAAGCTCGCCGATATTTTAATAGCCGTGGAGCCGTCCGTACAAGGCGGCGTGATGGCGGGGGTCATGAACCGCCTGAAAAAGGCGTGCGCCTCCGTAGATATTCCTCATTGACAAAATGAAAAAGGAGATTGCCATAGACTAAAAGGCGGGAACGAGAATGGAAGAAAGAAAGATTATATTCGTATGCACGGGAAATACCTGCCGTTCGCCCATGGCGGAGGCCGTACTGCGTTCGGAGATCAGACGCTTGAACATTCGGGACGCCGCGGTTTTTTCCGCAGGGTTGAAGGCCTCGGAAAACGGAAACATCAATCCCAATTCCGCGGCGGTATTATCGGAGAACGGGTTATCCATCGATAATTTTTCTTCCCGAGAGCTCGATCCGGATATG
>CAKXBD010000075.1 GCA_934871445.1 uncultured bacterium
TGCCGGTGTAGATCATCACGCTGGGCTGCGACGAAAGCACCGTCACGCAGCGGCCCGAAGTCTGTTCGCGCAGACAGCCGACCTCGCCCAGAATGTTGGGCTTCCAGCCGTCGATGACGAACGGGTGGTCGTATCCCTTGAAATCGCGGATATAGCCGAGCTTATCAACGAAAATATTAAAGCTCCCGTCCGCCTTTATGTCGATTCTGTCCCTTTCGGGAAGATTGAATTTCGCATAGAACTTGACGGTTACAAAATGGCTGTCCATACGCCAAAAGGGCGTAATCAGCACGTCCCGTTCGTATCTTCTCGCCATACACTTATTGAAAAGTGCCGCTTCGAAATCTCCCGGGTACCAAATCCAAGTTGCTCGTGTTCTCATATCGTTTCTATCTTTACGCTCACTCCGCCGTCGTCGAGCGATTCGTCCGCCGCGTATACGATTAAATGTCCGTTTATGGAATCCTCTATCACCGTCGAAGAAATCGATCGGGGAAGTCCCAGCTCCATATTGACGAAATCGTTGACGATGCGGCTGTCTCCGCCGCTGTGACCGTCGCCCGCGACGACGTTCGTAATTTCTTCTTCCCGTTCAAAATACAGGCAATTTTGGGGATTATAAGTACGCACCTTAAATTTATTGTCCTCCAAAAAGCCCTGAATTTCTCCCTTCGTTCCGATAATGTGAATATTTCTCCCCGGGCGCGCCACGCCTGACACCATGCTATGCGTGGCAACCGAGCCGTCGGCAAATTCCACGATGACCGCCTGTCTGTCCACGATATTCGCATCCGTTTTGAAAATACATCTCCCGTGCGGATTATCCGTTTCCAAGGAGCGTTTTTTCTCCTCATAAGTCAAATCCTCGTATTTCCTATTCAGGCAGGTGAACGTATACTGATTGAAATATTCATTGTCCAAAAGGAGCTTTTTACAGGAATACGGACATTCTTTTTCTGCCTTACAGTCTATAAGACATCTCGTTCCCGCTCCCGAAGGAGCATTTTCGGGAATAAAATAGCGTCTGCCTCCGTAGCTCGCCACCTTGACGGGGGCCGTACCGCTGTTGAACCAACACAAAAGATCCATATCGTGACAGCACTTCGCAAGGAGCATAGATGAACCGCACTTTTCCCGATTATTCCATTTTCCTCGGATATAAGAAGCACTGGCATGCGCCACGCCCACCATTTCGTTAGACTCTATCTCCACAATTTTCCCGATTTCTCCGCTCAGAACGATTTCCTTGATTTTTAAGTAAAACGGAGTATAGCGGAGCACGTGACAAATCATTAGCTTGCAGCCGTATCTGTCTGCGATACTTTTCAGCATAAGAAGATCTTTTTTATTATTGGTAACGGGTTTTTCAAGCAGCATATCATAGCCGAGCTTCAAAAAAGGCAACGCGGTTTCGATATGTAATTCGTCCATCGTGGTATTGATGACTGCGTCGGCGATTCTTCCCTGCTTTACGCAATCTGCCACGCTTTCAAACAGCATTTCTTCCGACAAAGAAAACCGTTCCTTGGCAAGCTGACGGCGAAAAGGATTGGGATCTACCACAGCCTGCACCTTCAATCTGTCGGGGTGATCGATCGCATATTTCGTATACGCGCCGCCCCTGTCCCCGAAACCGACTACAACTACTTTTACGATTTTCATGTTAAAATCTCCCATATAAGTCTTTTCATTTTTGCGCTTTTGTCCAATACATTTCCGAAAGCAATCGTTCTCCCTTTTCCTTTGTTTTTTAGGTTGATAAAGAGTAAATTTTTCAGAAATTGCAGCCTTTTTTGTACTGCTATTTTCAAATCTCGGCTTATTTTTCCCCTTTTTTCGATGATTCTATTATAAAATATATTTCCCGCCAATACAATGGAGAAATGCGCAACTCTTTCTTAAAAAATTTTCCCCTTTTTCCCATGGATTTTTCTGCATTGTCCCGCTCTTTATCCCGATAAAATTTTCGGATATTTTTCACTTTTTTCTCAAAAACATGCAAAAAAAGAGGTCCTCTTCCAAGGACCTCCCATTCTGCAAAAAATGAAATTTTTTCTATTTTATGGCAATCGAGAGCATATCAAACGAGTTCATACTCGTAATAAAAATTCCCGTTTGCGTCTGTTTTCACGCGCGCAATATATCGCCGCGTATCGGCGCCCTTTCCCACGCGCAGGTAAATGACATCTTCTCCCTTTACCGTCTCCTTTTCAAAATAGACGACTTGGGTCTTTCCGTTTTTGTATGAAACCATTTTGAGTTCCAGCTCTCCACGTTCTTCCTCATACTCAAAAGAACTGCGCTCCAAAACTTTCTTATTTTCGATAACGGAATAACTATATTCCTGTTCCGTTTCCCCGTCTTCCGTTTCAAAACTCTGCTCTACCGACATATATTTATTTTCTCCGAGTATGACTCTAAATTCCGTCTCGCTCTCCAATTCTCCGCCGTCCGACTCATCTTCCTTTTGACCAAAAATTTCATAATCTATGCCGTCAATATTCATTACCCCTTCTATCCGGTACTTTTCTTCCTTTTCACCGTCGTCTTCTTCTATATCGGTAAGAATTTGGTTATAGTACATGATATATTGCAGGGAATTCCCTACCATATCGTTATAGCTGACAACCATTTTTTCTTTGAATTCCGGTCTGTCCGACGTCTGTGACTGTATCTTGAATCCCCCGTCGCTCAAAAGACTCTCGACAAGTGCCATATATTCGTCAAATTCGGATAAATCCGCGTCAGGTTCCGCCGCACCGCCGGAAGGACTTTCCGGTTCTGTTACGTTTCCCGAAGATTCGCTATTTTGTTTTTCTCCGCCCACTCCCGAAGAAAACGAGATTTCGGCATTCAAAAAAGTATTTTCTTCCGCTATGGAATCGATTCCCTTTTCCGCTGCGAGCCGTTTTGCATTTCCCGGATTGTTCATAGAGGAAATCAACATACCGGCCGAAGCCGCGCTGAACCCATACACAGCTTCCGTAGTCGTCAATTCGTCAAATTTGTTATTGACGTCTCCCGTTTTTCTCCCGCCTTCCGAGCAAGCAGCTAAACCGAATGCCAATACCGAAGTCATCGTAAAAATCGCTAAAAGTTTTTTCATTTTACATCTCCTTAAAAAGTTTTTCGGGAATCTCTTTTCCCTTTCACACCTATATAACAATTCTTCTTTTGCATTTTGTTGGAATTTTCAGAAAAAAAATTTTTTGTCTCTTATCTTGACAATTTTTTTCGTTCCTGATATTATATTGTATAGAATTTGTTCTTTTTACCAACAATTTTCCTTTTTTGATTGTTATTATTAGGGGAGAAATTATGAACCGCGATAAACTCGAAAAGAAAATTGCCGAATTAAAGAGCGGAAATAAACGCGCTTTCGATTATATTTACGAACACACGAATCGTTCCGTTTATTTTGCGATTCTCTATATCGTCCGCGACAAGATGTATGCAGAGGACATTTTACAGGATACATTCATTCGGGCAATCTCCGCGCTGAATCAATATCAGACGGGGACGAATTTCTCTGCCTGGATATGCAGAATCGGAAAATCGCTTGCGCTCAATCACCTGAAAAAATATCGGCGGGAAATTCCCACGGATTTTGAAACCGATTCCTATAAATACGGTCACCACGAAACAGAACTTCCTTATATTTTCGACGTTGCGGCAAAAATTCTATCCGAAGAAGAATATAACATTCTTATGCTATGTCAGGTCTCAGGATATAAGCGACGGGAGGTGTCCGAGATGCTCGATATTCCCGTCGGAACGGTTACCTGGAAAAACAACGAGGCCCTGAAAAAGCTAAAAGCTCATCTTATCAAGGAGGAGGCAGATTTATGAAAAAAATAAAAAAATTATTATCGGAACATTCTGCGGAAATTCTTCCCGATAAGCATATAAAAGACAATATTAAACGGCAACTCGGCTACGAAGAAAAAGAAGTATCTCTATCCTATGCGCACGGCGGCGAAAAAACGGTTAAAGAAAATCGAAATAAGCTCATTGCGCTCTGTTCCTCGGTTTTTGCAGTCCTTTTAGCGCTTTGTATTCTTCTCCCCGTTTTTCTGCATAAATCGAAAACTCCTTTCTTTCCCGATCCGAGCGGAAATAAATTTGCGGATATTACTGATGCGGACTCTTTTTATGCTTATGGAGCCGCTTCCATAGGAACAATCTTATCTTCTGAAAAAACCGCCACTCCCGCACGCCAAAGAGTACGGGCGATGTCCGCTGTCGTTCGGAAGAATTCTTCCGAACAAATCGATACAATCAATAAATATATGGCTTTGGTGGAAAGTCTTTTGAGCGACGAAGCCATAACGGGAGAAAGCATTTCGGGAAACATGGGTTATGCCTATGGAATGACTGTTTCCTATACCGACCTTTTGGGAGACAGCGTCTCCTATGTCATGTACTATGACAAAATTTTTCTCGAAGGTGAAACGGAAGACGACGAGACGGAAGAAAGTTATTCCCTTTCAGGTATACTCGTCATAGAGGATACAGT
Organism: uncultured bacterium; assembly: GCA_934871445.1. Taxonomy (GTDB): domain Bacteria; phylum Bacillota; class Clostridia; order Christensenellales; family Borkfalkiaceae; genus Scatosoma. The sequence goes on from CAKXBD010000075.1 coordinate 4,517, forward strand.
CTATCCCGTCGAAGGGAGCTATGAAACGGAATTTTCCGAAGACGAAACGGAAAATGCACTATATTTCAAAGCGTTTACGGATACGGAAAAAAATTCCTATATTGAAGTGGAACAAGAGACCGAAACGGAGGAGGACGACGGAGAATCGGAAACGGAAAAAGAATATGTCTACTCCGTCTATTCAGACAATAAACTGATTGAAAAGACGGAAATCAAGTATGAAATAGAGGACGATGAACTCGAACTGAAAATGACAGTTTCCAAAGACGGAAAAAAAGAAGAACTTATTTTCAATGACGAGACGGAAGACGGGGAACGAGTCCTTTTTGTCCGAGGTAATATCGACGGCGAAGACGTTCGTTTCCGAATTTATATCCGTCAGGGCAACTATCACTATGTCTTTGAAAACGGCGAATCTTCCGACCATGACCGTTTTGACGACGAAGACGACGATGACGATTAATTTATTTTTATATGTTTTTTGACAATCATAAAAAATTCCCTGCGTCCTGCCTTTCGGCAGGACGCAGGGCACATATAGAAAAACCGTTTACGTTTTTATGTAGGAAATTGCGTACATTTAATACCGTCTGTTATTTTTTTACAGTATTCCCTTATCGCATTTAATTCACTTCCTTGGCAATAATAAATAAAATTATTTGCCTTTGATTTTTCCAAATAATTTTTGTTTCCGGTAATGATCCCCGCTGTTTTCTTTTCGTCCCTCGTTACCCCTCCTATACGCTCTATCGCGTCCAGAATTTTCTCGGCACACTCGCTTCCTAAACATCCGTAATCTGCCGAAAGATCATTAGGGCCTATCATACAACCGTCAACCCCTCTTTCGGAAAGAATAGAAATGATATTTTTCACCCCTTCTCGGGTTTCAATTTGAGCAAAAACTTTCGTTCGGGTGTTTGCCTTAGAAAAATATTCCGTCATGGGAGGCGGATTATAAAAGGTATGCGCGCGCATCGTGGAAATTCCCCGTTCACCTGTCGGCGGATACTTTGCATATCGCACGACCTCCCGAATATCCGAAACACTATTCGTCATCGGCAATAAAAGGCCGTCCGCTCCCATATCCATCAATTTAATGATATCTTTTCGGGAATTATCCGGCAGACGAACGATATTCTCCAACCCGCAAAGCCGCGCCGTCATAATGATTCTCGCGACATCGGCATAATCGAAACCGCCGTGTTCTAAATCGAGAATAAAAAAATCCAATCCCGCATTTTTCATCAATACGGGTATATTGGAAAATGAAATTTCCGAAATCATAATTCCGACCTTTTTCATCGTTTTTCCGCCTCCTCAGCTAAAATTTTTAATCCTTCTATAGCTCCGCTCTTTTCGTCGACAAAATAATCTAATCCTAATCGATTTAACACTCTTTCGACTAAATCCCGATGATATTTTGTCACTCCTCCGATTGCTAAAATCGACTTTCTTCGGGGTAGTTTTTGCAAAGCGGAAAAATATTTTTGATACATGATTTCTTCCGTTTGGGTTCCGGCCGCATTTTCCTGTCTTTCCAAAAATTCTCCCGCTGGCAAACCGGTCACCGTGCAAAGCGTCTTTCCGTAAAAATATGGCCTGCTCTCAAAGTCTCCCTGAATAAATTTTTCGGAAATCATACATAATTGTCCCGCAGTACCGAGATTCATAACATATCCATTTCCATGCTCAGAACAAGTAGAAACGGCCCCCAAAACCGACGCCTGCTGATCGCCTATCGGAGTATAAATCCTGCTCGACGCATACCTACCTATTTCTTTTATGTGAAAGCTCGCTTCGGGAAGGTAAAGTCTATATTCGTCCCTGCTTCTAAGTTTTACATTAAAAAATCCTGATGCCGCCGCATCCGTTATATGCGTTGCATTCCTTCCCGTCAAGCAATATGAAAGAAAAGATCCCAAGGTGCAAAAGCTATCTGCTTGCGTATGCAGCGTTTGTAAACTCAAACGGGGAAGATTCGGTTTTAACGACACTCCGTACTCTTGCGTAATGGAAAAATGAGGAGTGATACCTTCTCCGCGTTTATCCCGCCACGAAATATAGGGGGTAACCGGCTTTCCGTCCTTTAATAATATATAACCGTGCATTTGCACGGAAAAGAATATACGTGACGGGGAAAATAGACGGATTATTTTTTGAACACATCCGATGATTTCATCGCCGTCGACTTCAAAATAAGGATATTCGTCGCGCAGCGGAACAGGAAAAGGAAGACTTCCTTCTCCTGTTCCTTTCCCTTCTTCGTAAATTTTCCATTTAATATTGCTGCTGCCCACGTCTATCAATAAATCCATATTAAAAAATCCTTTCTTTTATAAAATAAACGTCATGGCGATTCAATTCTACGGCAATATAAGCGACGCCGTTTTCGATAAATCCGTCGGGATAGGAAATCCAGCCGTCCAAATCCCATATATTCTTTTTTATTTCCCACGTTTTCATTCCGTCAAAGCTGACCCATACAGACAAGGGATGTCGGTTCGAGATACCGTGTATACAATTGGGCGTATGAAACAGCGCTATTTTTCCCTTTTCAAGAGGAATCAATTTGACTTTATTGGACGGATTCGGAATATCCGTCGCCCGAGGCACGCTCCACGTCTTTCCCTCGTCGGCCGAACGACTGAGATAAAGTCGGCCGGTATAGTCAAAACGCAACAGCATCGCGAGCGTTTTGTCCGGCATACGTGCGACGGAAGGTTCGCTCCATACGAATTTGAGTTTTCCCTCCTCGTCTTTTAGGGGAAGCAGAGCTTCCCCTTCGCTGCGAGTATAAGTTTTCCCTCCGTCTTCTGAAATAAGCACGCCGTTTCTCACCACATCGAGCCCCGCGTTCCACAAAAACTTCTTTTCTTTTGAAAGTTTTTCCGATTGTTCTTCGGAAATATCGTAGAGCTGGTAAGGTAAAAAATGTTTATTTTCCTCTTGAAGCAATCCTCTGACAAAATAGAAGCCTTGTAGAAACGGAAGAGAGCTTCCCTTTTCCCATGTATAACCGCTGTCGCGACTGATGTAGACGGCATGTTCGTTTTTGCAAAATCTTCCGTCGTGAAAAGTCACGTAAACGCGAATTTCTTCGCCTATAACGCTCACTTCCGTTTGATATACCGCCCTGCCGTCCTCTGGAACCAATAATTTCCGCCCGGACCAATTTTCTCCGTCATCTCTACTGTGCCACACGTATACTCTGTTCAACGGAGCCGGCTCCGTCACGTCGCCGCACTGGCAAACCAATAATAATTCACCGTTCGGCGTTCGGCGGACAATCGCTTCACAACTTAAAAGCTCACGCTGCACAAGTTTAATCATCTTTTCCTCCATTCCGTTTCATTTTTATTATAGACAAGCCCGAGAACGCCACAAATAAAACCGCTATTCCCGTAAATCCCACGACGGAAGAGCCACAACCGCTTTTTGTCGGATGACCGGAAGCGGGAACCTCCGTCCTTTCAAATTCGGCATATACGGTAATATCTCCCATCGTTCCCTTTTCGATTCCCGAAACCGTCTTTTTTGCTCCGTTTTCAAGAATATACCAACGCAAAAACGCATACCCCTCTTTGGACGCTGCCGCGAATGTGACCTCATCGTTTATCGTATAAGAAGAAGGATTTTCTCCATTCGTTCCGCGGTCTAAATCATAATGGATCTTATAAACAATTGCTTGAAAAGAAATTTCCAAAGACGAATTTTCATAAACAAAAAGCTCGTAACTGTTCTCTTTCTCTTCCAAAGTTTCTCCGTTCAGTAAAACAATTGCCGAATATCCCTGTTCCGGGGTCAAAATCAGCAGGTGACCTCCTTGTTCTATCGAAATTGTCCCGTCTATAAGTGTTTCGTCATCGAAAACGGCTCCCCCTTTTCCGTTGAGTTTTACGGAAAGGTCAGCCTTTAAGGCCCTGAATTCTATCGCTACCGACGTACAATCGGCCGGAATCACATATTCGCCGTTTTGGGAAGAAATAAGATTTTCGCCCGCCTTTACAATCGCTTCGTATCCCGTTTCGGGCGTTACGAGAAGCGTATAATCGGAACCGGCGGGAACGATTATTCCGTCCGAGGCATCCATGCCCTTATACGTTACCAAACCATGCTCTCCTGCCGTTATGGACACGAAAAGAGCGTCAACAGAAGCTATTTCAAGTGTAAAATCCGTCTCTTGAGAAGTATACGGGAAAACAATTTCAACATTAAACGTCCCGTCTCGGTTATCGGATACCGTACAGCCCTCCGGCGCGATTACGGAAGTAATCAATTTATCTTTTACGGGGGATACAGAAACGATCGTCGTCCCGAAAATGACCTCGGAAGGAGAAATAACAGCTTCTTTATTTTCACTATTTACGGAAACGGCACGAATTTCTTTCAAGGAAAACGCGCCGCCGGCGTTGGGATCGGAAACGGTCAGAGGAGTAAAACAATCGACCGCCGATGCCGTACCGCTATAATCGATAACGGCGGCTTTTCCGAATAAAATTCCATTTCCGGCCGTACCGGCGGAATAGAAATTAAAATATTTGATAAAAAGTCCTTCTCTCAATATATTTTGCGTCTGTCCGGCAGTAACGGAATCCGTAGCGAAATCGGCAAAATGAATGACGAAAGTTCCGTCGAAATCTTTCGGAATAATAATATTGCGATTATTATCCACAATATTTTCCGTCGTACCGTCTTTCGCTATCAATGTATAGTAGTTTTTGGCGGTCGGGACATAAGTTTTATTGTCTGAACCGATAAAGTATCCCCGTATGCCGAAATCTGAGCCGCTGATATTTTTCACCCGTACCGCAAATCCCGCGACGCCGAAAGCAAGCTCTTCCGACGGCGTAATCCGAATCGCCTTTGCCTGCCCAGCAGATGACGCCGTCATAGTAGTATTCGGATCCGAGAGCATACCGCCGATAAAATCACGGTCTCCCTCCTTATATAAATTGGCTTCGGAGACATCTGCTTTTGAAGGAGCGGGAAGTTCAGTTACATACGTCCAGTCCTTAAAAGCAGACTCCAATATTTCTTTATCCTGACCGCTGCGGCAATCAAAATAAATCTTTCCTGTGACTTCCTCGGGCTTTTCTCCTTCGCTATAATCGAAGGGAAGGTTTTGCACGCCTCCGTAAGTCGAACCGCGCCAAACGTTGAACGGAATATAGACCGTTCCCTCATATCCCGCAGGAATACTAAAAACATCTCCGTAAGCCACAATATTTTCCGTTTCATAAAGACCTACATCCACAGAAGAAGCGGCATACTGTCTATCTCCGTCCGTGATAATAATGCGATATTCGACTGCGGAATCCCCCGAATTATTTACATTGACCTTGATACCGGCTTTATCTTGAAGCGATATAGTCTGTCCGTCACCCGCCTGAAAGCTCAAAGTTTCTTCGGTAATAAAATTAAGTTCGTAAGTTCCACCATCCCTGTCGAGATTGATGAACAGAGGTTCTTCGAGCGTTCCCGTTCCGTCTCCACCAAGTTCTATCCTATTCAGTGCATAGCCCAAAGA
>CAKXBD010000076.1 GCA_934871445.1 uncultured bacterium
TGTAAGCTCCGGATTTTCCTCCGCATATCCGACGAGTGCTGAAAGCTGCTGATCCGTCGATACGTAAAAATTGGAAATCACTTTACCGTCCGGCTCTGATAATGCGAGTTCGAGCGGTTCTATCACTTTTTCCGAAGCGTCCACGACATTAAGGTTTTCATCAATATAGTATAAAGCGTTCGTCGCTGCCAATTCGTCGTTATCCGCAGAGACATAATACAGATTGCGTGCGTCCGTCATTTCAGCCGCAACGGCGGGTGCGGAACGAAGGCGTAAAGAGGAGTAGTTCACTGTATCGGAAAAATTGTATTTTTCCGCAATAACCTTTACCCTGTTGTTTTCTATTTGAGTTGTACCCATAAAAACAAAAGATAGAGAAAGCAAAAACGTCACCGCGAAAACATGCAAAAAGTTTCTTTTTTCTTTTTTATTAAAATATTCTTTTTTCCACTTCATTTGCGTTCTCCTTTCGTCGAATTTTCCTTTTCAAACAGTATTATCGCCGCGCAAAGGGGCTTTCCTCCGAAGACGATTTTCACTGTTCCATCCCTTTCGATAATTTCGGCATTTCCGTAAGAGGACACAAAACGATATCCTTCGGAAGGGAATTCTACCGTTCTTTCCCCTTCACTATACGAAAAGGCATAACAGAGCAGTCTATCTCCGTTGGCGCTTTTTCTGGCGAGTCGGACAAGTCCTTTTGGATGCCTCAAAGAAGTAATTTCGTCCGTATCGATAAGCACTGTTTCTCCGTCACGAATAATTTCTTTAATTGTCTGATAATATTCCACGCCTGACCGAACAATAGTAAGAAGCTTTTCCGATGCAGTAAGAATATTTCCGGACAGACAAATTCTACCCAGCATGGCTTTGATCATCGTAAAATACACCTCATCGGGCGTATATTCAGAGAGTATGCTTGCCCAAATTTGCATCGTGCGGGGTTGCATGACCCGATGAAGGTCCGCAGCGACAACTGCCCCGTCAAAATTTTCGTGTGCATCGGAAAAGGAAACCATACTGCCCAAAGTCTGAAACAAAGGCTCATGGCGCATACCGCCCGACGAGCAAATTTCCATGACCAATCCCGGAACTCCGTTACGAAGTGCCTTAAAAAATTCCAAAACGCGTTCGATATGTAATCTCAGTCCTTCGCCGGGGCTTTCCGCCCCGTCCGCGCCCATTCCTATATTCTCATTATAATCTATTTTGATATATTTAATTTTATTTTCATTGAGCGTATCGATTACCCGACGTTTGAGGTATTCGGTAACTTCCTTTTTTCGGAAATCAAAAAACATACGCCCGCCGTGGTCGATTACGAGGCCGTCCTCTTTCAGCAGCAAATCTCTCCTTTTTGAAATTTCCGAAAGTGCAGTAACTCCTTCAAATTCATACCACAATCCTCCTGCCTTAAAGCCTTCCCGTTCGAGTTCAGATGAGAACTCTTTCAAACCTTTCGGGAACCTTGTTTTAGAAACTTCCCAATCTCCTAATTGGCTATCCCAGCTCTCGCAAAACCACCCCGCGTCGACGACGAAATATTCCGCCCCCAACGAACGCGCTGCCTTCATCTGCGGACGCAGATTTTCCATCGTGGGATTGCCCCAGCTATACAGATATTCATTATAAATAACAGGGAGAGAATTTTCGGATAAAGGAAGGTTATATCTCGTCTCTTGGTATTTTGTAAGCGCCGCACACGCTTTCGTCAAATCTCCCTTCACCGCAGTAAAAAAAGCAGAATGGGTACAGAAAACTTCCCCTTTTCCAAGTTTTTTTCGCCAGTGTCCGAAAAGATAATCCGCATGTCCGCCCGTCAGAGTAATTCCGCCGTAACGGTGCAGAGCTTCTATTTGCCATGAATCGGGCGCCTCCGTTTGCACCGCCCAAGTGACAGAGTTCTTTTTGTCCTCCAAAGCCATAAACGGGATATACCCGCGCGCGGGCATAGATCCGACTGCGCCGATTTTATGTATCCGAACGCCGAGCGAGGACCAAGAGTCCTCAAAATTAAAATGAGAAACCGGAGTGCTTTCCTTTCTTCCTTCTCCGGACCAATTACTTTGCAGGCAATGTAAGACGAGTGTTTCGGGGTCGTTTTCTTCTTCAAAGGGAGTAAGTGCGGAAATCGCAAATGATGAGGCGAGCTCTATCGTCGTCTCCTCTCCCTCATTTTCTATCTCTGTCCTGAGCTCTGCCGCTTTGTAGCCTTTTCTTTGCGTAAGAATATGCCGCACCTTCAAGCCGTCGGAATTTTTAAGGATCGTGATTATTTCTCGTTTTGACTCGTCCTCAAAAACCTGCTGGTTATAAGGAATAAAAGAAAACGCAGTGGAGCTATCGTACAGAGTTGCTCCGGCAGAGAAGTCCCGACGGGGAGAATTTCCCGTACGGGCAATTTGTACCATGGGCTCTATTTCGGGATATGGGTGAGCGGAGTTAAAACTCTTATATAGCTTCCTCTCTTTAATATTGTCTGCCGTTCCTTCGGGAACACAAGTAAAGGACATTACTCCGTCCCGAATTGTATAGATTGCCGTCATACCCTCAAGAGGATAACAGATGATTTGTCGTTTTTGAAAATCCATAAATATTCTGCAAATCCATAAATATTCTGCCTTTAATGCCCAATTTTTCGTAAGATACTATCCTTTTTTGGAAAGTGTATTGATTCTTATATACTTTTCCTCAGTCCAGCCCGATGTTCCGATAATAAATTTCAGCATATAGTCGTCGCCGCGGTTTTCTTCCGTCAGCGTCTCTCCGTTTTTAGAGACATTGTCGAGATAAAACGTCCCGAATCTCGCCCCCGGATTTTGTAAATCCACTTCTGCCAGCCGAAGTAAATATCCCGTAGCATAAGTACAATGCACATTCTTAATATAGACTTCGTCAATAAGTTTTCCTTGCTGTTTAAGCTCACAATTTATCACGGCAGGAGAATAACATCGATAAATTTCAATATTTTCAAAGCGGATATTTTCCACCTTGTTGAAATGATCCCCGAGCTGTATCGCCAATGCACCGATTCTCTCGTCCCAATCCGACTGTGCAAATCCTACCGAACAATCGGTAAAGGTGACATTTTTCACATCGTGATTCGTCTCCCAGACGACACCATACCCCAAGCCTTTATCCGTCCAGCAATCGTTATCGCGGAAAGTAACATTATCCGTATATCCCCGCGCCGAAGTCGATTTCGTCTCCATCGCATCGTCGCCCGTGCGTACAAAACATGCGGTGACCTCGGAATCTCGACAATCCGAAAGCATAATTCCGTCCGAATATGTCCGATACCCGAATAACATACATCGAGATACCGCAACATTCTCACAGTCCGTAAAACACAGAGTCCAAGTATTAGAATTAATCGAAATTACTCCGTCCACTTTGATATTTTTCGTTCCTTGAAAATCAAAGGCACCTTTCTTTTTGGCATCTCCTCCCATACAGGCAGAAAAATCCACTACTCCGCGCCCGCAAAGCTTCACATTCTCGCTACCCGCCAAAGTACGAAAGACCGGAGAATATTCCCCGTCTCCGTCAGGATAAACTTCAAGATAAGCTCCCGCCTCCAAATATACCTCGGCGTTCGAAGGAATACTCACCGAATCTATGAAGTGCCGTCCCTTTTCAAAATAGTATACCGTATTTTCCGTCTCAAAAGTCGTTTCTGCCATGGTATGTTTTTTCGCTTCCAGACGCTGAATTTCCCAGCCTTCGGGGACAGAGAATTCCTCATATTCCGCGAGATACAGTGTCAAGGCCTCATCGCCTTTTTTGTTAAAAGAAAAAGTAAAGCTACCAAAATCGGAAAGGCGAGCAGTCACTTCCTTTTCCGAAATCTCTGCCTCCACTCCCCGCTTTTGTGGCAATACGGTTACAGAGGGCTCCCATTCAGAAAAAGCAGAGGATTGTTCTTTCGCTGTAAGCTTGACCTCCACTTCAAAATTTTTACTTTCATCCATCTTTTTTATGTCCGCCCAAGCAAAGGAATGAACGCTCTTTGCGCATCTCGTCGAATACACTGGCACCTCTTCACCGCCAATAGTCAAAGTATAATAGGGACTTATGACCATACCATTCTTCAATGGTCCGTCGTGACTCGCCATTCCGTCCGATACCTCAGACGCATAACGGCCGACATCTTTGATCTCCGAGGCGTCGAACCATAATCCCGAAATTTCACAGTTAACTCTTTCTGCCGCCTCAGAAAAGGACGTATTCTCCCCCTCCTTACACGCGGCGGGAAAAAGCATAATTCCGGCCAAAATAAATGCCCAAAACGCTTTTATTCTTTTCATGAAAAATTTTCCTTACTCGTCTGAGAGCTGATTGATTTTTATGCTGGACTCGCTGAATCGAGCTCCATCGTCGAGGGCAATATTAGTATATTCCTTGTAATTATCCTCTGTAATCTGTGTTCCGGCATAAGTAATATTATCGAGATAAAGTGCCCCTATCGTACTGTTCTGCCAAGTTGCCCCTTCTAAAAGCCGAATAACTACACTCAGACAATATACGGGGAGATTCGTCTGCTCGACGTATTTTGCCGAGATATTTTCAAAATAGATATCTTTAATTTTTCCTCCCTCTGAAGCATTATTCGCGCGATTGAATATACTCAAAAGGGAACAGGAGGTTTTATATACCTCTATGTTTTCAAAATGCACGTCCTCCCAAGTGGAAGCTTTGACCGACCCCATCTGAATGACACAGCAGCCGAGATGCTCGCTCCAAGAAGCCTGTGCAAAGCCCACAGAATTATTTCTAAAAACGACGTTTTTCACATCGTGTTTTGATTCATAGATGCAACCGTAGGCGATTCCTTTATCTGTCCAAACGCAGTTATTTTCAAAAAGAACTCCCTCTGTATAGCAATCGGGGTCATTGGAATCAGTAAACGCCTTTACTTCCATTGCATCGTCGCCGGTACGAACGAAACATTCTCGCGCCGTACTGTCCTTGCAGTCGGAAAACATAATTCCGTCCGAATATGTCCGGTAAGAAAAGAACATACAGCGGGAGACATTTATGTTTTTAGAATTATTGAAGCACATGGTCCAATTATGGGAATTGACGGAAATCAATCCTTCTATGTCCATACCATTCACCTGAGTGAAACTGTAAGCCCCCTTTGTCTTTGCGTCTCCCCCCATGCAAGCGGAAAAATCTACGAGTACACGGCCCGCTATTTTTATATTTTCGGAACCATTGGCAGAAATTGCTGCAACGTAGTCGTCCGTCCCTTCTTCATAAATACGCAGAGAAGTTCCCCGTTCAAAATAGAGAATACTGTTAGAGGGTAAAGAAATCCCAGAAATATCATAGGCTCCGCTCTTGAAATAATAGAGCGTATTTTCATCGATAAAAGTCGTTTCGGCTTGAGTATATTCTCCCGCCTCAAATGTCCGTGTTGTCCACCCCTCTGGTGCGGATATTTCTGAATACGGAGCCACATATAACGTCAACGCCCGATCCGCTTCCTCGTCAAAAGTAAAGGAAAAGCTTCCATATTCCGCGATTATCGCCGAGACAGTATCACCGTTTAGCGTCGCCTTTACTCCCAATTTTTCGGGCAGAACCGTAACGGATTCTTTTTCTCCCGAGAGCAGCCTTACCTGTACGTCGAGCGCAAGGGGGCCGTCCGTCTCTATATCTATCCACGCAAAGGAGTGAACGTTATAACCGCACCGAGCGGAATAGACAGGAACTTCTTTTCCGTTGACAGTCAGACTGTGATATACTCCTTCGACAAATCCATAATCTAAGGGATCGTCGTGACTGGCACCGTTCGGCTGTTTCGTTTCATTATAAAAGGTTTCCATATCCGCCTGCGCATTTACCTCCGAGTAGGAAACGGGATAAATTTCGCAAAAGGTAGCAATCTCCGAAGAACTGTCAGGGGAGGACGACGCTCCGCCTGTCGAGGAGGAAACGGACGGCGAACTATTCGTCCCGCCACCGCCGCAGGCGGAACCAAGGAGCAAACATATTGCTGTAAGTGCCGAGAATACTGCTGTTAGCTTTTTCATAAATTATTGCTTCTCCACTTTTTTCAACTAATATCAATTCTCTGTAAGCGTATTGATGTGAAGATATTTCTCCATATCGTAACCGCCTACTACGTTGTCGTAAATATAACCGTCTTCCTTGTAATTTTCCGGTGTCAACAGAATATCGTTCGATATGATGTTGTCGAGATATAAATCATAGATAAAACAATTTTCGCTGTCATAAGTACGGACATTTAGGAACGCTCCGTAATTCCTGCGCGCGGTGATATTTTTGAAATAGATATTTTTGACAATTCCGTAGCCTTCTCCCCGGCCTCCGCTTCCCCCGATATATATGTTCAGCAGTCCGTCATTATGGGACATATAGACTTCAATATTATCAAACGTAATATTTTCCATCACCGCGCCTTTTCTGTTCCCCATCTGAATGACGCAGCAGCCGAGATGATTGCTCCATGTACCGAGGGCAAATCCGACCGAACAATTTTCAAAACGTACGTTTCGGGTATCGTGATTAGATTCATAAATACAGCCGTAAGCAACCGCCTTATCCGTCCAAGCCGCGTTGTTTCGGAAAAGAACGTTATCGGTAAGCCCATTTGCAGTTGTCGATTTCGTTTCAAAAGCGTCGTCACCCGTACGGATGAAACAATCCTCGACGATGGCGTTTTTGCAGTCGGACAGCATCACTCCGTCCGCGAATACCCGATAGGCAAAAAACATGCAATCCTTGACCGAAACACCCTCACAGTCGTTCATGCAAAGTGTCCATGTCTGAGAATTGATAACCGTGATTCCATGGAATGAAACGTCGTCCACTTCATTGAACGTTAGCCCCTTTTTATTACTGGAATATCCGACGGGAACTTTTCCTCCACAACAGGCGGAAAAGTCGAATAATCCCCGCCCTGCGACTTTGACGTTTTTTCCTGTCCCCGCTGTGAGCGCTGCATTAGATCCGCCGCTTTCAGGCGGCATTACTTCAATATAGGCACCTTGTTCAAGATACAATATGCTATCCGACGGCAGAGAAATAATGTCCGTCTTATATCTCCCTGCCTTAAAATAATAAACAGTCTCGCCCTCTTGGAAAGCAGTTCCCGATTTCTTCTCCACTGAGGAATAGTCCCCCGGCTCTATATATTCTATCGCATATTCTCCAAAAAGCTCCTTCGTGTCTTCTTTTTCTGCCACAAATACGGTAAGCGCTTCGTCCGGTTTTTTATTGAATGCAAACGAGAAGCTCCCGAAATCCCGAATGACGGAAGTTACCTTGTTTTCCCCAAGCTCTGCGGTCACCCCTGCACTTTCAGGCAACACGACAACACTCGGTTGACGCTCGGAAAGTACCGAACCTGCCTCCAATACCGTCACTTCCGTATTTAAGGCAAACTCTTTTGCTTTATCCGTTACCTCCACGTCGATATAAGCGAAGGAATGTATTCCGTTGGCGCTTCTCGTAGCGTATACAGGAACATCTTCTCCATTGACCGTCAGCGTATAGTAAGGGCTGTAAATTACTCCGTCGGAAACGGGTAGATTCGTTGACACCTCTCCCGCATAATTGGAAATATCTGAAATCTTTTCTATTCCTTCATATCTCGTGGGATAAATACGGCAATTTGCTTCTATCGGCGTTACTCCTCCGGAAGATACAGAATCGTTCTCCGTTCCGACTCCGCATGCACTCCCTCCGAGTACAAATGCAAGACAAATTCCGAGGCATGCCGACTTAAAAAATTTGTTCATACTTTTCCTCCTAAAAAATTCCTTCCCTGTTTTTCAGGCAAAAGTCCCTTTATTCTTTTACCGAACCTATCATTACTCCCTTAACGAAATATTTCTGTAAAAAGGGATAAATGAGTAAAATTGGCGTAATAGAAACGACAATCATAGCTGCATTCTGCCCTTGGGAAAAGAGTTTTGAACCATCGAGCCCGACATCGGGGTTGACGGGTGTTTCCCCCGCCATATTATTGAGTACGTTTCTCAGTTCAAGAGCCAAGGGATAAAGGTCGTCTCTGCTGGGCAGAAAGAAAGAAGGCCAATACCAATCGTCCCACTTTGCCACCAAATACCAAAGTCCTACGGTTGCGAGCCCCGCTTTTGAGAGAGGAATAACGAACTGAAACAGAACTCTGAACTCGCTTGCGCCCTCCATGCGGCAGGACTCCAAGAGACTTTCTGGCACCTGAGAAAAGAAATTTCTGAGAATAATGAGATTAAAACTATTGATGCCGAAAGGAATTACAAGGCACCAAAGGTTATTGATTCCGAGCATCGATTTCACGGACAAATAGAAGGGAATAATTCCGCCCGAAAAAAACATTGTAATGAGAATGAGGGTAAAACAAATTTTTAATCCGGGAATATCCTTTCTGGTAAACGCATAGGCGCCGAAAGAAGTAAGAATCATGGAATATAGCGTCCCGCCCACCGTAATTAAGAAGGAAATACCAAATGCTCTGGGAACTCGCCCCTGTCCGAAAATGAATTTGTATGCTTCTACGTTGAAATCTTTCGGGATGACGAGTAGCTTTGCAGTGAGATAGTCTGCTTTTGAAGCAAAAGACATAAGAAAGACATAGATGACGGGGAAAATACAGATAAACCCGAACAACGTCAAAAGTGAATAATTGACGATATCGAATACTGTCACTTTTGGTTTGAGTCTTCTTTTTCTGCTCGAAGGCAGAACCGTAGTCTCCGGATTCGATTCTTTGAGAATATCCATGGTCTACCTCCTTAATCAAGCGAATACATGCTATATCCGTTTATCTTCTTCGTCAAAGTGTTGCCGCCGATGAGAAGAATAAAGTTAATGACGTTTTTGAAAAGTCCCACAGCCGTCGAAAACTCCTGTTTTCCTCCAATACCCTCGGTATACACGAGCGTATCGATAATTTCTGAAACATCGAGAATGGTATCGTTATATAAATTATAAACAGAATCGAAGCCTGCATTCATGATGTTTCCGAGCTGTAAAATAAACATGACGGTAATGATAGGCAAAAGGCTAGGAAAAGTGATATATCTCATATGCCCGAAACGTTTACAGCCGTCTATCGTAGCGGCTTCGTAAAGGCATGGATCTATTCCCGAAATTGCTGCAATATAAATGACAGTTCCCCAGCCCATTCCCTTCCATAGTTCTGTTAAAATGAGAATAGGATAGAAGTAAGAGGAGGTTTGTAAAAACGCTACGCGATCCTTTCCGAACGCCGCTAGTATATTATTGAAAAGTCCGTCGTCTATAGCCAGCATCTGCTTGACGAGACCTCCAATGACAACCCAGGAAATGAAATAGGGAAGATATACCATCCACTGTAATAACTTACGGTATTTTGCTACACGGACTTCATTGAGAAAAATCGCCAAAATAATCGGCGCGGGGAAACAGAATAAAAGTTTTAAAAAACTAATAACGAGAGTATTTTTCAATGCCCGAAACATTGCGGGACGGGTGAAAAATTGCTCAAAATATTTCCAGCCGACGTCGGGGCTTCCTAAAATTCCCATATCGGGAAGATAACGTTTCCATGCAAGAATAATTCCGTACATGGGTACGTAGCTGAATAAAATATAAAATAACATGACAGGTAACAGCATAATATAGATTTGCTTACCTCGCTTCATGCGCTCCCATATTTTTTTTCGCTTCTCCCCGGCCGGAGTTTTGTGAGGCGTTTCTTTTATCGAGTCCTCTACCGGCAAAGCTCCAACTTTTTCTTGTTCTGCCATGTTTTCCTCCTTTTTTCTTCCCGATTTATTCTTTTGCCTTTAACAAAGGCCGCTTTTATAACCTTAATTTTAGAAAGCGGCCTTTGAGGCATAGAATGTCTTCAATACATTTTACCTTTTGAAATTCTTATTTTTTCTTTTTCAACGCAATAGCCGCTCCGGCAGCCAGAATGACAAATCCGGCAGAAATACCCACAACGCTTCCACAGCCGCTACTGTCCGATGTCTCGCCC
>CAKXBD010000077.1 GCA_934871445.1 uncultured bacterium
CCCTATTCCTGAGCGGAATACTCAGCGCCTTTATAGGTGTTTTCTATCTTTGGTACTTAGAGCTTCTCAGCCCCGTTACAATCGGTCTCTATGCCGCCTTGATGTTCTTCACCGTATTCCGCTGCTATTCCGACGTGGAGTTCAAGCTGAACGTCAATTTCCTGCGTTACTTTTTCTTTTATCTCGCAATTTCGGTCGGATACCTCGCGGGACTCCTCGTCTATCGGTGGACGGGACAATGGCTCACGGCAATCCTTACGGGCGAAATTCTCGGTATCCTTTATTCCGCTTTCGCAAGTAAAATTTACCGCCGTCCGCTCAGGCCGTCTCAGAACTTCGGACTCGTATGCAAGAGTATCGTCCTCCTTTTCCTCTCCAATCTTTTGGAGAACCTCACCTTAAATGCGGACAGACTCTTACTTTTGGCTATGGAAGGCGGCACGGCAGTGACGATTTATTATACGGCGTCTCTGTTCGGAAAAGTTGTCGCACTCCTTACAGTTCCGGTCAATTCTCTCGTCATCAGTTATCTCATACGCTACGACAAAGGGCTGTCGAAAAAATTATGGACGATTTTCGTCGCCTGTGGAATAGGCGGCGGGCTCGTCTGCACGGGCGGCTGTATTTTATTTTCCCACATTTTTATTCCGTTTTTATACGAAGAATTATATGAAACAGTAAAGCCCTTTCTCGTTCCCGCCATTCTCAGTCAAATTTTTTATTTTGTCTCCGGCGTTCTTTTAGTGGTTTTATTGCGCTTCCGCGGCGAAAAGAAACAATTCTTCCTGAATCTGATTTATGCCGTCTCCTTCTTTGCGCTCGTTATTGCGGGAACCTATTTTTATGGTCTGGAAGGATTCGTTTGGTTCTCCCTCATCGCTAACGCCCTCCGTTTTATTATCGTCGTTATTTGGGGATTTCTCTCCTCACGCGATAAAGGCCCTGCGCCTCCTTTAACGCAGAGCCCCGAAAAGAATATAACCGTCGGATAAGAATATCGTCCGAATTTCTCTTTTAAGAATAATTATAAGCTGCCCATAAGGAAAAAGGAACCGCTTTGAGCGGTTCCTTTCATTTTAACAAATTTCAAAACAGACTGACAATAAAAATTACGATTACGGCGGGGACTCCGAAGATACCGGTCAATATCGTCGTCAACCAATTGATCGGCATAGAAATACCGGGAATCAAATTGAGGAGATATAAAACCACGCCACCGATCAAAGCGTTTATCAAAAGTTTCCAAATGATTTTGAAGCTGACCTTGAATAATTTCAAAACGAGCCACAAAATCAGAATAACGCCGAGAATGATGAGAATACCTTGCCACCACATATTTTTTACTCCTTTACCCGATTAGTTTATCCATAGAGACGGACTTTTATAACCAATTTTTTATAGGAGAAATTTCTTATGAGAAATCATCAACCGAATCCGCCTCCGAGAAACATGAAGAAAAGATACAGCACACCCATAATGAGCAAAGCGACGCACAAAGGAATTACCATCATTTTGACGGTCGTCCAATAAGTTCTCCATTTCTCCTTGAATGTCGATTGTTTTTTCGGTTCACGGGGCGGCGGAGGATTTTTCTGCCCGATCCTCGTGACGTTCGACATATCGCTGATCGTGGAATTATCGTCGTAATAGGTGACTTTCTCTTTCTTTTTCTTAGCCATTAGTCCTCCTGCGCGTAACAATGACAAGCGACAAAATGTCCAGGCTCATACTCCCGATAAGCGGGAGCGATATGCTTACAGACCTCCATCGCTTTGGGACAGCGCGTATGGAATTTACAGCCCATAGGGGGATTTGCGGGAGAAGGAATATCGCCCGTCAAAAGAATACGATGAACCTTCTCGTCAGGATTAGGATTGGGAACGGCGGAAAAGAGCGCATTGGTATACGGATGCAAAGGATTGTCGAAAATACTTTCCTTATTTCCGAATTCGACCATGGAGCCCAAATACATGACGCCGATTTTATCGGAAATATATTTAACGACCGATAAATCATGCGAAATGAAAAGGTATGTGAGCTGTCTTTCCGTCTGCAATTTCTTCAACAGATTGATAATCTGCGCCTGAATAGAAACGTCGAGAGCCGAAACGGGCTCGTCGCACACGACCAACGTGGGTGCGACTACCAACGCTCTCGCGATACAGATACGCTGGCGCTGTCCGCCCGAAAACTCGTGAGGATACCTTTCGTAATAATAGTCGCGCAATCCGCACTGCTCCATGACTTTGAGGACATATTCCTTTACTTGGGAAGGCGGAACAATATGATGCACCCTGACCGGCTCGGAAAGAATATCTCCTACGGTGCTTCTGGGCGGAAGCGAAGAATACGGATCCTGAAAGACAATCTGCATCTTCGTTCTGAGCGCCCGCATTTCCTTGGGCTTATAGCCTGCGATATTTTTTCCCTCGAAAAAAATCTGTCCCGCAGTGGGCTGATACAGCTTTAATATCGTTCTGCCCATCGTGGTCTTTCCGCAGCCGGACTCTCCCACGATACCGAGCGTCTCGCCCGGCTTTATCTTAAAGGATACGTCATCGACTGCTTTCAGGCTGGATATGGGCTTCCCCATCAAGGTCTTTTTTAAGGTAAAATATTTTTTTAAGTGTCTGACTTCCAAAATCGCTTCGGGATCGGAAGGAAGAAGAAAATCCTGTTTGCTTTTCTCTTCCCGTTCCGCCTGCTCTTTGGCGAATTCCGCAGAATCGTCATACCCCGAAAAATCTTGCGTCTCTGCCGTTTCGGGAAGGTTTTGTTTATTTTCTTGTGTTTCCATATCAATTTTCCTTCGAGCCGTACAAGTGGCATGCGACAAAGTGCGTGGGACTTATCTGCACCACTCCCGGATATTCGCCGGAGCATTTGCCGATACACTGAGAGCATCTTTCTTTGAAATAGCAGTTATTAGGCATATTGATTGGATTGGGCACGTTTCCCGGAATATTGAACAGTTTATCGTTCGACGATTTCATTGTCGGCTTCGATTTCTGCAAGCCCTGCGTATAAGGATGACAGGGATTATGGAAAATTTCGGAAGCCGTACCCTGTTCGATAATTCTTCCGGCATACATGACGACGACATAATCCGCCATTTCGGCAATTACGCCCAAATCATGCGTAATCAAAAGAATGGATCCGTTGATTCTTCTCTTCAAATCGTTAAAGAGATCCAACACCTGCGCCTGAATGGTCACGTCGAGCGCGGTTGTCGGCTCGTCCGCAATAATCAAGCGGGGTTCGCCGGCCAAAGCCATGGCAATCATGACGCGCTGACGCATACCGCCGGAAAGCTCGTGCGGATAGGAAGCATATACCCTATCCGGCATGGCGATTCCGACCATGTTGAGCATCTCGATAGAGCGTTTTTTCGCGAGTTCCCTCGTCGCGCCGGGAACGTGGAGCAACGTGACTTCATCGAGCTGATTTCCGATCGTAAACACGGGATTTAAGGAAGTCATCGGCTCCTGAAAGACCATGGACATCTGTCTGCCGCGAAGTCGGTACATCTCGCGGATAGGCATTTTTGCGATATCGAAAACTTTTTCTTCCTTTTCGTATACGCCGATTCCGTTTTCGTCTTTTAACTGCTTGGGTTGCATAAAAGGCTTGCCGTCTTTGTCGAGCTTCGCATTCCCCTTTTTATCCAAAACGGGCTCCATAATAACGTTACCGTTTTCGTCCTTTTCATAAACGGGAATAAAATTTCCTCTGTCGTCGCGCTTGAAATCGATGGCCTTAAAACGAATGGAACCTTCCACGATCTGTCCCGTGGGTCCCTGTAAGAGCCGCATAATCGACATAGAAGTGACGGATTTACCGCAGCCGGATTCTCCGACGACGCCTACCGTGGAATTCAAAGGGATATTGAAATAGACGCCGTTGACGGCCTTCACGACCCCTTGATCGGTAAAAAAGTAAGAATGAAGGTTTTCCACTTCCAAAATATTATTTGGATCCTTCATTTCGGCAAGATATTCCGATTCGGGAACTTTTCTTGTTTTTGCCTTTTCCAAGCGGCGCATTTCCTTCATATTGGCCTTGGCAATTTCCCTTACCTCTTTACCGGTGAGATAATGTTTTGAAGAAGAAGTCTTTACTTTATTTTCTTCATTATTTTCTTTTTTGAACAGCTTCAATACGCCCATCGTTATCTCCTCTGTTTAGGGTCGAGTGCGTCGCGCAGGCCGTCGCCGATAAAGTTGAAACCGAGCACGGCAATAACGATACAGACACCCGGAGGCCCCCAGACGTTGAAATTGTTTTTGAGAATATCGCTCCGTCTGGAAATGACTTCGATCATTGTTCCCCACGATGCAAACGGAACTCTGACACCAAGATTGAGGTAAGACAGCGTGGATTCGTACAGAATCATACTTCCCAAAGACAGCGTCATAGACACAAGAATCTGAGGCAGAATATTGGGCACAAGGTGCTTGAAAATTTTTCTTACCGCGGAATATCCCATCGCCTCCGCCGCGACCATATATTCCTGCTCCCTGAGGAAAAGGATTTGTCCACGGACAAGGCGGGCCATTCCCGGCCACGAGAATAGGGATAAAATTCCCATTAGAAGGTAAATATAATACTTTGAATCGACGCCATTAGAATCTAACACTGTACCGATAATCAACATTAAGGGTAGCGTAGGAAGACACATCAAAATATCGCAGATACGCATGATAATGTTATCTATCGCTCCGCCGTAATATCCCGCAATGCCGCCCATGACGATCCCCAAAAAGGAAATCAAAAATACGGCGAGAAAGCTGATGACCAACGACAATCTTCCGCCATACATCAATCTGACGAAAATATCCATCCCCTGTTCATCCGTACCGAGAAGATGTTCGATAGAAGGAGCGGCCAAAGAGTTGATTTCTCTGCGCGTTGCAATAATCTGAACAAAATCTTCTCCTCCGTTTTCTCCTTCCACGACAAAAGAAATATAGTCGTAGGTCTGCGTTCTATCCGTTTCCGTTTCGCCCCAAGGATGATATACGACCGGGCCTAACCAACAGAACAGAAACAAGAAAATCAGCATGCACAGTCCCGCGATGGACAACTTCGAACGGAAAAACCGCCGAAGCACCATTCGCGTAGGAGAAAGCAGCTTAACATTTTTATCGAGAGGCGTCTCCCCGGCAAGTTCTTCCAACTGCTCGACTTCTTCGGGAGGCGTCTGTAAATCTTTGTTTTCTTCCATAAAACTTCTCCTTACGAAACGAGCTTGACGCGCGGATCGACGACCGCATACATTAAGTCAGACAATAGTACGCCGACAACCGATAGGAAGGCAAGGAACATATTATACGTCATGATAACAGGAATATCCGCCTGCTGCATCGCGCGGAGCGCATAGCTTCCGATACCCGTCAGGTCGAATACCGATTCGGTAATCATGGATCCCGAGAACAATGCAGGAATCAGGCCCGCGAGACTGGTAACGAGCGGAATTAAGGTATTACGGAAAGCATGCTTGTAAATGACCTTTGCCTCAGGTAATCCCTTTGCCCGTGCCGTACGGATATAATCGGAATTGAGAACCTCCAACATATTGGTTCTCGTCATTCTCATACGGGAGCCGATACTTAATATCGTAACCGTAAAGATAGGCAAAAACATATGCCATAAATAATCGCCGAGTGCTTCGCCTGCGCTTCCATAGGTAATTCCCGGAGTTTTCATCCCCGACACCGGGAACCACCCCAGCTTATTGGCGAGAATGTCCTTCAACATCTGTGCGAAGAAAAAGGACGGGAGGGAAATGCCGATCAATACCAATACGGTCACTACGTAGTCGCGTATAGAATACTGATGCGTTGCCGCCGTAATACCGAGCGGAATAGCAATCAGAAATTCAAAGACCATAGAGACTGCGGCGACGAAAAAGGACGTCCCCAAACGGTCCGCATTGAAAATTTCCGACAATACGGGCCTTTGGCTGATAAAGCTGGTCCCGAAATCCAAGTGACAGATACTGCCGAGCCAATTAAAATAACCGCTGACAATGTTTCCGTCCAGACCATACGTTTTATACATCAGCTCGATGAGCTCTTCGCTGACGCCGGCGTCAGAGTTTTGCGTCAGAGCAAGAATTCTCTGCTCGACAAAGTCAGTCGGCATACAGCGAAGCAGAACATACAGAAGAAAGGAAACGCCGAGCAATATAAGAACCATAATTCCGATTCTTTTAAGTATGTATTTCAGCATTTTAACTCCAAAGGCCGGTTATTAACCGACTAACCCAATTTCCCAAATCTTTTCCAAAGGAGAGGTATAGGGATTGACTTTCGAACGAAGCCCGGTGATCGTTTTGGTATTGTAAGCGTACAGAACCTGACGCTGATAAACGGGCATTTCTATCGCCAGATCGAGAACGATTCCCATTGCCTTTTCATAAATACCTTTTCTCGTTTCTTGATCCATCGTCTCGCGACCTTGATCGATCAGATCGCTGAGATCATTGATTTTTCCGTATTCATATTCATACGTCATAGGATCTGCCTTGATTTCGCGATATCCCCACGCATATACGGAGGTTGCCGTAGAATTCTTATGATAGACCTGATACATATCCGGGTCAATCGTAGAGCCCCAAGCCGCGCCCCATACTTCCAAAGCACCGGTAGCGAGCTTCGTAAGCGCTTGGGAATCGGCCTTAACTTCGACCTCCCATCCACACCTGTTGAGAATTTCTGCCGCCTGTTTGAAGACATTATAAGTAGGATGCTCGGTAATGGACGAGCCCGCAATCGTAAACGTTACTTCAAAGTCGGTAACGCCTTGCCCTTTCGCCAAATCGGTATACCGCTTGACTTTGGCCTCCGCCTGAGCAGAACCTTCTAGATCCGTCCACTGCAAATAATCCTTTCCGTTAGGTTTATCTTGGGAGTTAATATCGTCCCCCTGTTTCGGATAAGCCCAGCTGACCTTGGACATAGGCCAAGCAATGTTGATACAGGTACCGGCCTCATAGAAGTCGAGCGCAAGTGACGTCTGCATTGCCGACATGATAGCTCGGCGAGCATTGACATTCGGAACTTTTCCGGCATTAATGCCGATATAACCGTAACCGAGCTGCCACGTGGAAAGCTGCTCAAATCCGTCATCTTTCATATCTCTCAGATCTTTCGCGTTTTGCTGCGTAAATTGCGGTTCAATATAATCCACGGTGCCGTTTCTCAGATTATCCAGCGCGTTGGAAGGACTGATTACCATCATACGGAGCTTAGGCGCCTTGACGTCGAACATGAAGTTTTCATTAGCCTTAAAATAGACGATATTGCTGCTCCAAAATTCGCTTCCCGAAGGATTATCGGAATTGTTTTCGTTGGTCGCCGCATAAGGCCCTGCCCCGACAGGTACTTCTACATGTTCGCGAGACTGGATAACTTTGCTTTGGAAGTTGGAACTTGCATAATCCACCCCGAACTGATTGTTAGCTATATCGATGGGACGGCCATTAGGATATTCGCTGTCCGCGGTATAATAATGTGCGGGAGCGACGGTAAAACCAAAGTTATAAATCGCCTTGGGGTCAGTACCCTCGACCGTAATTTGCAACACGTCATATTCGTCTGCGTTGCGGGGAACTCCGTTCTCATCGTGCTCGTGAGCGACTTTATAAGTCACCTCGTCAATTACCACGCTTTCCGTCGTAGTGGTATGTCCCAAGGAAACGATTCCTTCGATATTTTCGACCTCCAGAGAACCGTCCTCTTTCATATTTTGATGCAAAAGGACGTCCATCGCCGCCGCGGTATACTCGGTCGAAAGAGTTCCCGCCGTGCCATATTGGGTAAGCACTTTGTCCAATTCGCCGGTAATTTTGTCCCCATATACCTTTTCTATAGCCGCTTCTTCGGTAGTATAAGTATTGACAATGCCCTCGTTGTCGAATTTTTCGATATGCTCTTTATCTTCGCGCCCCTGATTCTTGACGTAAACAGGGGTAATATATCCTTCATAGAGGAAGAATTTAAAGATATCGTTAGAGAGCTTATCCTTATGCTCGCTGTAAGGAAGCGTTTCAAGATCGTAGGATTCCTTCGCTGCCTTAAAGTCTCCTTCCAATTCTTCCTTAAAGGTTTCCAACGTATGATTATAGTCTTCAAGGAGCTTTGCGCGGAAATCGTCCTCTGTCATTTCCGCCTGCTGCCTCTGAGTTGCAACCGCGTCCTTATATGCAGAAGAAACGGTATAGCTGTTAATTGCAGCCTTCATTCCTTCTTCGTCCAGGAAATACGAACCGCTATTTGTTTCACCTGCGGTTTGATATAAGGCAAGAAGTTCGAGAATTCTGACCTGACCGTATTGCGCGGCGGTAGTAGAGAGCTGTTCCGCTTCCGCATCGCTCGGATTTTTAGTCTGTAACCTATACTCGGAAAGTCCCTTGATGTCGATGGAATACATCGTAGACGAGCCCGTATAAACGGGATCGAGATATTCGTACATGTTGAACATGACATCATTCATAGTCAACGGTTTGCCGTCGGAAAATTTCAGATTATTTTTAATGACAAACGTATAGACCGTTTCCGTACCGGTTGAGGTCGTTTTCTGTTCCTGAGAATAAGCCTTTACAACGGTCGCTTCATCGTCGCCCGCGACGGTGTTTCCTTTCGAGTCCGTAGAAAGCATACCAATTTGAGTCATGCCTACGACGTCCATATCCGTTCCCGCCGTTGCATAAAACGGATTGAACAAACCGCTGAGTTCTTCGGTCATAATAACGACGCTATCCTTTTTTCCTTTCTTACAGCTTCCCATCCAAGGGAGCAGGGAAAGACACAGCACGCCGCAGACCACTCCGCCCAAAATGCGCGATGTTTTTTTCTTGTTCATTTTGTGCCTCCTTTTTATTTTTCATAATTAATATTCTATATCGTAATACGGCTCCTCGCCCCGATATAACGTCACAAAAGTCAATTCGACATTTCCTTCCCCATTTACCTTTGTTTTTCCTTCTGTGGGATCGACAGTATAATAATAGTAGGAAATGAGCTCCTGTCCGTAAATCTGCAAACGAATATCCCCGCGTTCTATTCCCGAACGGTCCCCGTTCGCGAGAAGATTCAGGCTATAATCGGTTCCGAGATTAATTTTGCCAATCCGAAGCAATCCGTCCACTTTGACGTTTTCTATCTTCGCGTCCTCCGAAATATTTCCTGCAAATAAACCGAACATCGCATTTTGCATGCGAGTTCCGACCTCAGAAATATCGAAAGTTGCATTTTCGAACGCAAGGTTTCGGATCTCTGCACCCGCTCCGATTTTTCCGAATAAGCCACCATAGAGAAGTTCCGTATTCGTATACGTCGCTTTTATATTCTTCATTTTGTACGTTTGACCGTCAGGCGCGTACATCTTTCCCGTAAATTCTCCGACCATAAACTCGACAGGCCAACTCAGTCCCGTAAAATCGAGATCGCCAAGGATTTCATAATATCCTTTTGCATTGGGATGCTTAACCAGTTGCTCGGCCTTTTCGATACGGTATCTTTCGCCTTCCAGCAGTTCAACATAAATATTTTGAACCCGATTGATTGCTATTCCGCGTTCTATATCCAACCCACCCGGATGTGTGAAAGAATCGTCGATTCTGTTTTTACAAGCCTCGTCGGTATATGCGGCGGAGAAAGTCGTTCCGTCCAAATGAGGGAAATTATATATAGTTCCCAAGGAAGATGTATGCTGATAGTCCATCGCTCCGTCCTCCCATTCGGGCACCCAAATGGTATCTGCATCTGAGGTAAACGAACCTTCCGCATTCACTGCCTGATAATCGAAACTCGTCGTATCGTACAGGGTCCATTCGTCATTACTATTCTTATAGTAATAGTTAAATTCATAATATGGAACCCAACCGGCATAAAGGGTAATATCAACTTTTCCGTCTTCTTCCGAATAGTCAAGCGTATCCTTTTCAAAGTCCCAATATCCGGAATAGATGTATGC
>CAKXBD010000078.1:0-5385 GCA_934871445.1 uncultured bacterium
CGACGGAAGATTGCGTCGGGGTCTGGCTGGGATATGCGGATAATTCTCCCATGGATATCACGGGCGGCGGCATCCCCTGTAACATCGCTCTGAAAATAAACGAATACCTTTATAAAAACCACTTTCCCGAAGATTTTCGAAAGCCTTCGGGAGTAGAAAACGTTTTTCTCGATAAAACAGAGTATTATTCCACACATAATATTATGCTTGCAGACGAAAATTCCCCTGTCGAAAGCCGCTTTTCCGAACTGTTCAAAAAAGGCACCATTCCTTCCCTAAAATCGGAACGTTTTACCAATCCCGCGATAGAGACGCCTTCCATATCGTATAAAGAAGGAAAGATTGTCATTCGTTTTGCGAAAGGTACGCCCGATGATTATGATTATCTCATCGATCGTTTTGACTCTGTCACACATACTACCGTATACTCAGGAAAATATATTGAAACATTCGTCGATGAAAAAATAAAGGACGGAAAAACTTATGTCTATACGATTACGCCCGTTTACAAAGGAGTCAAGGGTAAACCCGTCACGCTCCCTTCCGTATCGACGAAAAAGGAAGGTGAGAACGTACGTCCGATCGTACCGGATACTCCGCCGGATATCGTAGAAAAAAATTGGTGGGATTATTGAAAGAGAAAAAGCCTTCGGATTTTCCGAGGGCTTTTTATAATAAAACTTTAATTTTACAATTCTTCTTTTTCGAGACCGGAAAAGGCTTCTTCGATCAGGACTTCCACGTCGAGTTTTTTCTCTTCCCCCAAAATGTCGGCCATTTTGGGACGAATGGCAGGATAATCGGGCAGAAAGACCGTACAGCAATCCTCGTAAGGAAGAATGGAAATATCATACGTTCCTATCTTTACGGAACGATCTATAATTTCGTTCTTGTCGAACCCCACGAGCGGACGAAGTACGGGAAGCTGTTCCACGACGGAATTGGAAGACGTCATTCCCTCTATTGTTTGGCTGGCCACTTGGCCGAGACTTTCCCCCGTAATCAGGCACTGTGCGCGAATACGGAGAGCCTGACGTTCCGCTATTCGGAACATAAACCGTCTCAACAACGTAATCATGAGTTCGGGGGCGCATTTTTCATGAAGTGCCTCCTGAATATGCGTTACGCTGACCGTATAGAGATTGATTCCGCCCGTATATGCCGAAAGGACCTTAGCCAATTCTATTACCTTTTCTTTGGCCTGCATATTGGTATAGGGATAACTGTGGAAATGCAGACAGTCCACCTTCATTCCGCGCTTTGCCATCATATGTCCCGCTACGGGACTGTCTATTCCGCCCGAAATCAAAAGCAAACCTTTTCCCGCAGTACCGACGGGCATACCGTCGGCTCCGTCGAAAAAGGAACCGAATACGAGCGCCGTACCGTTTTCGCGGACATCGATATATACGTAAAAGGAAGGATTATGCACGTCGACCGTCAGGGTTTTGAAATGCGAAAGAAGCCTGCCGCCTATTTCCCGACTGATTTCTATGGAGGTCAAAGGGAATTTTTTATCCGCACGGTGAGATTCCACCTTGAAGCTTCCCGTCGGACGGGAAACGAGTTTTGCCGCTTCAAAAATATCATTCATATCCGCCGCGGTTTCAAATGCGACACTCATAGAATGAATTCCGAATACCTTTTTGAGACGGGAAACGATAAAATCCGTTTCTTCCTCCTCAAAGCCCTCTACGAGATAGCGTCCGCTGTAACGATGCAATTCGTGGCGAATTCCCTTTAACGCGCGTTCAATATTGGTCGCAAAAGCGCGCTCGAAAAAGCCTCTGTTTTTTCCTTTGAGATATAATTCCGCATAGCGGATAATAATGACCTTTTTCATAATGATTTTCCTCTTTACTGATACAAGAAATAAAGCGCCCGCCAAAAAGTTATCTGCGTCCGGCTACGTTCATTTTTTCCTTTGCGTCTTTTGCCGCACGGTTGAGAATCGCCGCCGCTTCCCGAACTTCTTCCGCCGAAGTCTCCCCCGAAAAGCTCAGACGAAGCACTCCGTCCGCCACAGCCTCTTTATATCCGCAGGCGAGAACCACTCGGCTGTAACGGTGTTTGGCATTGGAAGAACAGGCAGATCCCGTTCCGATAATGAGTCCCTCATCGTTCGCTTTATGCAATAAAATTTCTCCCCTCAGCCCGACAGCCGAAACGCTTAAAATATAGGGAGAGGACGCTTCCGACGAAATTCTTAAAAAAACATCTTTATCGAGCAGAGACCAAAGTTCTTCACGGCAGGCTTGGAGTCTCTCGAAATCGACACGTAAGGTTCTGAATTTCTTTTCCGCCGCAAATTCAAAAACCTTAATTCCGAATACGTTCTCCGTTCCGCTCCGTTCGCCGTTCTCTTGTCCTCCGCCGTATACGAAAACGCGCGGAGGTAGCCCCTTCTTCCTGATCAACACTCCCGTACCTTTCAATCCGCCGATCTTATGCGCGCTCACGGAATATAAGTCTATGTCGCCGCTTAATCGAAAGGGAATTTTTCCATATCCCTGTACTCCGTCGCTATGAAAAATCGTCCGGGGATTTTTTTCCTTTACTGCACGGGCTATCGCATTGATGTCATTGATTCCACCCGTTTCATTGTTCACGTGCATCACGGAAACCAAAGAAGTCTTTTCGTCTATCAACGCAAGGAGCTTTTCGACGTTTACTCTGCCGTCGGAAAGAAGAGGCGCGAAACGCGCCTCCGCGATTCCCCTGTTTTTCAGTTCCGTCACGGAAGATATAACCGCGGAATGTTCCCCTTCCGTCGTCACGACGTTTCCGCGCCGTCCGTAGCCGAAAACCGCTTGATTGTCCGACTCTGTGCCGCAGGAGGTAAAAATAAGCTCAAATTTTTCTGTATCCGCGACCTGAGAAAGCAAAGCCGAGCGAGCCTTTTTCAGCTCGCTCTGCAAAGCAAAACCTTCACGATACAGACCGGAAGGATTGAAATAATTGGTTGTAAGGTATTCCTGCGCCCGCGACAAAGCTTCTTGCTCCGGCTTGGTCGTTGCGGCATTATCCAAATATATCATAATCGAAAAAATTATCTGTTTTGCGCGTTTTTCTTTTCCTGAGCCACATAATCCGATTCCAAAGTTCCACGCTTGACGAATTTGAGAATATTTACGAGCAATTCCTCCCGACATTCGAGAATATATAATTTCTTTCCCGCATTTCCCGCCGTCAGAATATACATAAAAAACTTACCTTCCGCAGGCTCGCGGTTAGGGGTAACTAGGATTTCCTTCGTGGAAGGATCGGTTTTGAGCCGGTCATAGCTGTCATTTTCTACATCTCCGAGCTGCAATATTTCGTCGGGCTGAATTTTATAGAGAAATTTCCGTCGATTGATATTGAACACTTTCGCTATTCTCAATTCTCCCGATACAAAAGTATAATCAAAGCTTACGTTGATGCGTTTTTTCAGCGTGAAGAGAAGGAACCACATTAATCCGAAAAAAATGACCTGCATGCCGCAGAAAACAGCCATTCCCCGCGCGCTCATGATTGCTTCCTGAATCTGTTCCGCCGTAAAATCCTCCGTGGGCTCCGCTTTGGAAAAAGAAGCAATAAGGTTGGGAATGAGAATCATCACAAAAATAACACCCAGAACCAAAGCTATCCAAGAGATGATATTTACGACTTTATACTTTTTCCCTTCCTTTGCGGCGCGTGCGTTGACGGCACTTTCTTCATATAAAACATCCATAATTTACCTCCCGGAAAAATCGGCGGTGCCTTTCAGTCAATATCGGCAAAAGACACCGCTTTTCTTTTCCGTTTGTTTCAGATTTCAAATTTTCCTTCATAAACGGTCTTGACGCTGCCCATCAATTCCACTTCACCGTTCGAGTGATAATTGACGACGAGATCTCCGCCGCGAAGTTTTACGGTAATATTTGTATCGCGGTCACAATATCCATTCAGAACCGCCGCCACGACTGCCGCCGCCGCGCCCGTACCGCAAGACCAAGTCTCCCCGTTTCCGCGTTCCCATACGCGCATTTTTATCGTTACCTTATTCACGACGCGGATAAATTCCGCATTGATGCGTTCGGGGAAATATTCACAGTTTTCAAAGAGCGGACCAACGGTAGCGACATCGACTGCGTCAACCTTTTCGCTGAATACGACGCAATGAGGATTGCCAAGATTGACGAGCGTTATCCGATAATCCTTTCCACCGATTTTCACAGGCTTGTCGACAATCTGTTCTTCTTTCCAAACACAGGGAATTTTATCGCCCGCAAGTTCCGCTTTGCCTAAATTGACGCTGGCGGAATTCACTTTTCCGTTGAAGGAATAGACTTTTACGGCATTGATTCCGCCCGCCGTCTCAATCTTCATTTCCCGATTACGGACGATTCCCTTTTCATAGAGATATTTTCCTACGCAGCGAACGGCATTTCCGCCCACGCGGCCTTCCGTGCCGTCTTTATTGAAAATGCGCATTTTCGCGTCGGCCACGTCCGAATTTTCAATCAGAACGATACCGTCTCCGCCGATTCCGTAATGAATATTTACGTAATTGATAGCGATGGACTCGGGGCAGGTAATCTTCCCGTCGCGGTTGTCGAAATAGATATAATCGTTACCGCAGGACTGCATTTTCGTGAATGAAAGCTGCAATTTTTCCTTTCTCAGATGATTGATGTCGACGAGTTCGGTGTTGTCTTCCGTGAATTTGCTGGCAATAATATCCGCGAGCGCGTTTGCCGTATCGAGAGCCGTAAGCACTGTAATGCCAAGCAAAATCGCATGATGATGCAAACGGATAAAGTCGTTGATGGATTCAAGATCGGTTTTTCCCGTATATACAATATAGTCGATTTTCCCTTCGTCCATGAGCTTGATGACGCTGTCCGTCGCCGACAATCTGTCTACGACCGTAACGTCGAGTCCGAGTTCGGAAATGACCTTTGCCGTTCCTTTTGTGGCATACATCGCACAACCGAGATCTCCGAACTTTTTGGCGATGGAAACGATATCGAATTTATCCTGATCGTTGACCGTCATATATACGCCGACCGGACGTTGTTCGGACGGATGGCACATCTTAAATCCCGCGGAAACGAGTCCTTTGAACATCGCTTCTTCTATTGTTTTTCCGATTCCGAGCACTTCGCCCGTGGACTTCATTTGAGGACCGAGCTGCGAATTGACGTCGTTGAGCTTTTCAAAACTGAACACGGGAACCTTGACGGCGACATAGGGAGATGCGGGATACAGTCCCGTTCCGTATCCGAGCTTTTTGAGCTTTGCTCCCACGATAATTTTTGTGGCGAGTTCCACCATCGGCACGCCCGTGACTTTGGAAATATAAGGAACGGTTCTCGAAGCGCGGGGATTGACTTCGATGACGTAAAGCTGCCCGCGATA
>CAKXBD010000078.1:5395-7932 GCA_934871445.1 uncultured bacterium
CGATAGATGAGATACTGAATATTGATAAGGCCTTTGGTTTTAAGTTCCAGCGTCAGCTGGGTCGAAACCTCCAAAATTCTTTCCAACATGGTATCTTCGAGATTATACGGCGGATACACCGCGATGGAGTCTCCCGAATGAATTCCCGTACGCTCGATATGTTGCATAATTCCGGGAATAAGAACGTCGGTTCCGTCCGAAATGGCATCTACTTCCAATTCCGTTCCCATGAGATATTTATCGCACAATACGGGATTTTCTATCCCCTGCGAGAGAATGACGTCCATATAGCGGCTGACGTCCTCCTCCGTAAAGGCAATCGTCATATTCTGTCCGCCGATGACGTACGACGGACGGAGCAATACGGGATATTCCAGCTTTTCCGCCGCAGTGAGCGCTTCCTCCTTGGTCATGACGGTAATCGCCTTGGGACGGGGAATGGAATATTTTTCGAGCAACGCTTCAAAGCGTTCCCTATCCTCCGCAATATCCACGCTGTCCGCCGAGGTTCCGAGAATACGGATTCCATGAGTGGAAAAATAACGGCAAAGATTGATAGCAGTCTGCCCGCCAAATGTAATGATGACGCCGTAAGGCTTTTCCACGTCGATGACGTTTTGTACATCCTCGGCCGTCAACGACTCGAAATACAGCCTGTCCGCGGTATCGAAGTCTGTGGAGACGGTCTCGGGGTTATTATTAATGATGACGACTTCATAACCGAGTTCCTTTAACGTCCATACACAATGCACCGACGAGTAATCGAACTCTATGCCCTGTCCGATACGGATCGGGCCCGAACCGATGACGATAATCCTCTTTTTACTGCTCCGCGCGACAAAGGGTTTGGCCTCGTCGTGATCCGCCTCGTCATAGGTCGAATAGAAATACGGAGTACGCGCGGAAAATTCCGCAGCGCACGTATCGACCATCTTGAATACGGACTTTTTGTGATAGGGAATTTTACTGCCCGACAACGCCGCAATATCTTTGTCGAGATAACCGAGTTTTTTACCCCTCTCATAGAGCTCGCGAGAAACCTTTCCTTCCGCTTTTTTAATCGCGTCAAGTTCGGATTCATAATCGACAAGATGTTTAAGTTTATGCAAAAACCACCTGTCGATTTTCGTAATCGAAAAAATCGTATCTTCGGAAATACCGCTCTTTAATGCACGGTAGACGACGAATAACCGCTCGTCCGTCTTTTCCGGCAGCCTTGCCAAAAGTTCTGCCTCGGTAAAATCGCGGAATTTTTTATGATTCAAGGTAGTCAGAGAAATCTCCGCGCCCCGCACCGCCTTCATGATAGCCATTTCAAAAGACGTGCCAATCGCCATGACTTCCCCCGTCGCTTTCATTCTCGTGCCCAACTCTCTCTTGGCATACAAGAATTTATCGAACGGCCATTTGGGAAGTTTGACGACGACATAATCGATTGCAGGTTCGAAGCAGGCGAACGTCTTGCCCGTCACATCGTTTCTGATTTCGTCGAGCGTATAACCGAGAGCGATCTTTGTCGCAACCTTCGCAATCGGATACCCCGTCGCCTTGGATGCGAGCGCCGACGAACGGCTTACACGAGGATTGACTTCGATGACGGAATATTCAAAAGAATCGGGATTGAGCGCAAATTGAACGTTACAGCCGCCCTCTATTCCGAGTTCGGTTATAATTGCCAACGCCGCGCTGCGGAGCATCTGATATTCTTTATCCGCAAGCGTCACCGCAGGAGCAATGACGATAGAATCGCCCGTATGGATACCGACGGGGTCAAAATTCTCCATGGAACACACGGTAAGAACGTTACCGGCTCCGTCCCTTAAAACTTCGAATTCGATTTCTTTCCAGCCGCCGATATATTTTTCGATGAGCACCTGCGTAATGGGCGAAAGCATAAGCCCGTTATGCGAAATGAGGCGAAGTTCTTCTTCGTTATAGGCGACGCCTCCGCCTGCTCCGCCCAAAGTATAGGCCGGACGGACGATGACGGGATATTTAAGCCGTTCTGCGACGGCCACACACTCTTCCACCGTATAGGCAATATCGGAAGGCACGCAGGGCTGATGGATTTTTTCCATCGTTTCCTTGAACAACTCTCTATCCTCCGAACGATCGATGGCATCTAACTTCGTACCGATGAGCTTGACTCCGTGACGGGCGAGGAATCCCGATTTTGCCAATTTGCAGCCCATCGTCAGCCCCGTCTGACCTCCGAGGGAAGCCAAAAGGCTGTCGGGTTTTTCTTTAATAATAATTCGTTTGAGGCTCTCTTCCGTGAGCGGTTCGAGATAAATCTCGTCCGCGAGAGCGTTATCCGTCATAATCGTCGCGGGGTTAGAGTTACAGAGCACTACATTTATGCCTTCGCTTTTGAGTACGCGGCAGGCCTGTGCACCCGCATAGTCGAACTCTGCAGCCTGTCCGATGACGATAGGTCCGGAACCGATGACAAGAACTTTTTTAATATCGCTTCTTTTAGGCATGGCTCTTCTCCTTTTCCATATTCGCTATGAATTTATCGAACAAAATATTCGCAT
>CAKXBD010000078.1:7942-9969 GCA_934871445.1 uncultured bacterium
TTCGGGATGGAATTGCACGGTAAACGCACCGATATCGTCATATTCCACGCCTTCGCAGGTATTGTCGTTGACGTTTATAAAGCTGACTTTTCCTTTTTTGACCGACGAGGACAATACTTCGTAGCCGTGATTCTGGCTAGATATATATACTCGTCCCGTGTTCAGATTTTTCACGGGCTGATTGGCGCCCCTATGCCCGTATTTCATCTTAGCTGTCTTGCCGCCCATCGCGAGCGCAAACAACTGGTGACCGAGACAAATCCCGAAAATGGGTTTTTTCCCCGCCAATTTTTTCAATTCCTCAATAATCCCTACATTTTCTTCCGGATCCCCGGGTCCGTTCGTCAGCATGACGCCGTCGGGTTTCAAAGCTAAAATCTGTTCGGCCGTATAAAATGCGGGGATTCTCAAAACCGCACAATTTCGATTCAAAAGTTCGCGAATAATGTTTTTCTTACAGCCGAAATCCCAAACTGCTACCGTCCAGCGCGCGGAAGCGCGGTCGCCATATTTTTCTATTTCACTGCAAGTCACCGTTTTTACGGCATTCGTTACCCGATATTTTTTTAACGGCTCAAAATCCTTCAACGGCTTGGAAGAAATACAGGCATTCATAACCCCTGTTTCGCGCACAATTCTCGTAAGCTCGCGAGTATCGATCCCGTATACTCCGATGATTCCGGATTTTTCGAGATAGTCGTTCAATGTTCCTTCGGAACGAAAATTAGAAGGATAATCGCAAGCCTCCCGGACAATATAAGCGGACACCCAAGGCTTTTTACTCTCGAAATCTTCGGGAATCACCCCGTAATTTCCGATAAGAGGAAAAGTCTGCGTCACAATCTGTCCGTAGTAACTGGGATCGGTCAACGTTTCGAGATACCCCGTCATGCCCGTCGTAAAAACAAGTTCCCCGACGACATCTCCGACAGCGCCGAAACGGAAGCCTTCGAATACTTTACCGTTTTGCAGCGTCAAATAAACTTTATTCTTCTTCATATGCCACTACCTTGTTTTATTTTTTCAATATTCATTTCTCTGCGCTTTACCGAACGGGTTTTAGTTCTTTACCGTAAACCCGCTCCCCGCCAGAGGTCGCATCGTTCCGCCCCCGATTTTGTTCATTTGCCGATTGTATTCGGTCCTTGCTCAGACCATCAATCCCGCATCAATTTGCACATTACCGCTTTTTGGGCGTGAAGCCTGTTTTCCGCTTCGTCAAAAATATCGTTCGCATGCGCTTCCAAAACGTCTTCCGTAATTTCTTCTCCGCGGTGAGCAGGCAGGCAGTGCAAAACCATTGCGTCTTTTGCCGCACAGTCCATCACATCCGCATTGATTTGGAACCCCGCGAAAACCTTCTCGCGCTGAGCCTTTTCCTCCTCCTGCCCCATGGACGCCCATACATCCGTATAGAGCACATCCGCGCCCTTTGCGGCCTCTTGTACGTCCGCGGTCATCTGAAATTTATCTCCGTATTCCTTTCGGGCCCATTCTACGAGATCCGCGTCCGGCCGATAACCGTCCGGACAGGCGATGGAAAATTTCATTCCCGTTTTCAAAGCGCCTACCAACAACGAATTTGCCATATTGTTTCCGTCTCCGACGAAGCACATTTTCAAACCGTTGAAACTGCCTTTATATTCGCGGATCGTCATAAGATCGGCCAGTACCTGACAAGGATGGCAATAGTCCGTCAACGCATTGATGACGGGAATGGAGCCATACTCCGCAAATTCCTCTACCTCGCTCTGCTCAAAAGTACGGATCATCAATCCGTCGAGATATCTCGAAAGCACACGCGCCGTGTCTTTTACCGGTTCGCCCCGTCCCAATTGTAAATCTCTGTCCGACAAAAACAGTGCATAACCACCCAATTCATACATTCCCACTTCAAAGGAAACGCGCGTCCTCGTGGATGATTTCTGGAAAATCATTCCGACTAAACTGGATAAAATCAGAATCGCAGTAGATTTTAATGTATCAGTGACAGAGAATACGATATGGTTCTTTTCCCTGCCCCCTCT
>CAKXBD010000079.1 GCA_934871445.1 uncultured bacterium
TTTTTCATCTCTTCTACGAGGTCTGAAAAAGACTCATCGCCTATTTCCCAGCCGAGGAAAATACGGAGGGCAAAATGTGTTTCCTTCACGGAAAGGGTATAATTTTCCCCCGACACCGTTGCCTTTACGGCGGAAGTGGACTCAGGAACG
The DNA here is from genome assembly GCA_934871445.1 of uncultured bacterium. Classification (GTDB taxonomy): domain Bacteria; phylum Bacillota; class Clostridia; order Christensenellales; family Borkfalkiaceae; genus Scatosoma. Next base: position 151 of record CAKXBD010000079.1, read on the forward strand.
GATACTCGGGCGGAGGATAAAAGAAACGTCTTTTGCTCATAAATGTCATCGACCGAAAGTTCCGTCTTGCAGGTCTCGTCAGAAAATAACTTTCCGCAGACGGAACAGCGGTAATGCGCGATTGCGTCGCAGGCGAACATCTCCTCCGCAGTAACCGCCGCGACGCTTTCCGGCTTATGCGCGGCGGGGATGACGACATCGGTCGCCGAAATCTCCGTCTTACCCTCCCCGTCGGAAAAATATTTGCCGCACCCGTCGCATTTCCAATACTTGATATTCCCGTCCTTTTCGCAACGCGCAGCCGTTGCGGAAACGTACGTCAGAACGTGCGCATGTTCTTCCGAGTTCGTCCCGCTCTGTCCGCCTGAACTGCTTGTTTCCGCCGGACCGCAGGCAACTATGCCCGCGGCGAGAAACACCGACGCGAACAAAAGCGAAAAAGTTCTTTTGAATGTTTTTCTCATTGTTTTTCCCTCCGAAAATGCCGCCGCATTGAATTTCCGGGTACAGCGGCTGATGAGCGTCCCGATCCGCCGATATTCGCCGCGCGGAGCCGTTCTATCTCCGCGCGGCAGCAGAAGTATCATTCCCCGCCTTATTCGGCGGGTTTTTCGGATACAAACTCCATATTGGTAATCGTCGCAGAACCCGCCGCGATATCGCTGAGCCCACCGTCAAAGAAAATCGTGAGATAAAAATTTTCAAGCGTCAGATCCGCTTCGGGAACGGCGATATAGAGAGTATGTTCCCCCGCTTCGAGTTGAGTGTGCGGATACCAGGAAACGTCCGTATCGCCCAGCTTTACGGCGCGGCAGACGCAAAATTTCGCGGTGCGTTCGAGCGTAAGATCAATGCGCAGATATTTGAACTCGGGATCAAAGCCGGTCACCTGACAGGCGACCTTCGACCCCATGTCCCGACCGTCCGACCAGGAAATCCTCGTCCCCGCGTCCGTTTCCTCGACGATATACTGCATCGGACTTCCGACGGATTGATTTACGTCAAAAAACTCCCCGATTTCCCCCGGCGTCGCAGGAATAAAGAAACGGCAGTCAGAGAAACTCACGCTTCCCGCTTTACCGGCGGGCGCTCCGCCGTAATTGAGGAAGAAATATACTTGCTGCTCGCTGCTTGCGTCAATGTTGTTCGCATTTACCGTAAACGTCCTTTTTTCTCCCGGCTTGATTACCGTATGATCCATCCAGCAAATGCTCCAACCTCCCCAGTATACGCCTATACTGGCATCCGCTTCGCCGATATTTTCCACCGTGAAGGTGAATTTGGAGTAGTTTTTCGTCAATCCCGAAACGGGCAGAACGACATAGGCATCGCTCTTTCCGTCCGCCCATACAGCGTCGAAGGTTCCGTCTTCATTCTTGGTAACGTCGATGTCCGTGAGGCCTGTGATGTTCCCCAACTGCGGTTCCTTAGGCGTCGTCTCGCCTTTTTCAAATTCGATGGAAGTGATCTCCACCGTTCTCGTACCGGCAAAATCCTCCACGTAAGCGCTATCGAAATAGAAATTCAGCATTGCAAGGCGGGTAAAACCGGTCATGGAAACCGTCATCGTATATTCCCCCGTTTCCTCGTTATAAGGCAGGGAAGCCACCGGATTATAGGCGAGCTCCACAAGCGTCATGAACGAATTGACCGCGACGCCGTATTTTTCCGCCCTCTTGCTGCCGAGCGCGGTGCCGCTCGTTTTGAAGGTGACTATCATGCGGCTGAACTCCGGGGTCCAATAGCGCACGGGAACGTCGAGATGATCCCAGCCGACGTCGATATCGTAAGTCGCTTTGATTTTTCCGCCGAGCTCCCTACCCTCGAAATGGAACTTACTGGTCGCGTCCCAATCCGCCGTAGCGTAAGGCGTGTAAATGAGTTCCAGCGACGTCAGCTCGAAGGAAGCCTCGCCCGAATTTTCGGAGTCGATATAGAAACGAATTTCGTTCAGAACGGAAGTCCCGCGGATATCTACGAGAATACTGCCCGAAGCCTCAGAGAGCTCTCCGTCCAGTTTCACAGTCTCGCCCGTCGCTTCATTTTTACCGGAGAACGCATTCTTTCCGTCGGAAACGGTGAGAGTCAAAACGTTAAAGGACGTATATTGAATACGAATACGCCCGTAAACGGCGGCGGATTCCGACTGAAATGTACGCGTCGTCCGAAAGCCCGCCCGCCGTATAATCGGCGCGGAACGCGCCCGTATAAGCCTCGTCGGTCTCCTCGGTCTTTAACGTATAACCGGTGCCGGAAGCCGCGATTGAGAACCAATTTCAAATCCGGCCATTTCTCCTTGACGGTTATAATTAAATCGCACATATCGTTAAAGGTTTCGGGGAAGCGGTCCACCGAGTCCACGGTATCGATAAAAATGCCGTCATAACCGTCATCCACTACGCTTTGAATGTCCTCGAACAGGAACTCCCTCCATGCCGGCGAGGCGGGGTCGGTGTAATAAGATCCCCAATCGCCGTTAGGAATGGGTTTATCCTCCTCGTCGTACAAATAGTAGAAGCAAAATCCGCCCGGTCCCAATCCATCTCCCGTGCGCAGGGTACTATCCTCCCCGAAAGATATATAACGAATCGTCCATACTCCCGCGTCGTTGAGTTTTTTGAGCCCCTCGGCGCCGATATTGTCGGTGATGATACCGACGTCGTATTTGAGCATTTCCTCTTGAAAGACCCCGTAATTGCAGAAATAAGAGTTGACTTTGTTCCACTCCCGTTTTTGCCCGTTGCGGTCGCTGTAATCCGCCTCCTGGCGGAACTGTTCGGGCACGACCTGCACTACCTGCTGAGTATTACCCCCTCCCGAATCGGAAGTACTCCCGGGTGCGTTCGAACTGTTCTGGCCCGAACCGTTGCAGGCAGCCGCCGCCATGACAGTCACCGCCGACAAGACGGTTGCGAAGAATGCCGATAGTTTTTTATTCATATTTTTCCTCCTTGCATGGATTATCGGAAAAGCCCACCGACTTTTCAAATTGTTTCAAATTTATGCTCTCTCCGTCGTGCAGACGGGAGTATTCCGCAGCAAAAGCCATCATATGGCTTTCGATAGCGCTGTAAATGCCGGAAACGGCGTCTATGTGCCCTTCGCTGTTCTCGTCAAAGAAATCGGTGAGCAGTTGATTATCACCGCCGCCATGACCGGACAAATCGGAAGCGAGCTTATTTATATCATAAACCTCCGTTTTCCCGTCGAAGGTCGTACAACGGATAAGATTCGTTTTCTGTTCTCCTTCGATTTCTCCTTGCGTGCCCATGACACGAATAGAACGATAGACTTCGGCGGAAAAGGCAGACATTGTAAAGTTTACGGTAACGCCGTTTTCATAGCGGAGTGCGACGGATTGGTGGTCCACGACGTCGTTGTCGCAGGCAAACACACATCTACCGTAAGGCCCACGCCGCAAGGCTTTTTTTACCTCCGCCAAACCGCCGGCAGGAGCTACCACAGTCCTTACCCAAGGCCGCTTTTCCTGCGTATCCTCTCCCAAATAAATGCGCTCGGCACTGTATACGCAGCTCTCCTTACGCGGACAGTTCACGCAAAATTCCGCGGTGTCCTTCGGGCGGTGCTCCGAATTAAAAAAGCTAAGGGAGCCAAAAGAACTGAGGCTTTCGCAATGAGAGCCGATAAGAAAATTGAGAATATCCATATCGTGACAGCTCTTTTGACGAATCATGGGACTCGACCGCCCGCAATTGCTCCAATTGCCTCGTACGAAGGAATGTGCCTGATGTCAATAGCCGACGTTTTCCACGGCGTCGACGTTTACAACTTCTCCTATCCTGCCCGAATCGATGATATTTTTAATCGTGCGGTAAAAGGTAGTATAGCGCAAAACGTAGCAGACGGCGACCTTTCTGTTCAGGCGCTTCGCTGCGTCACGAATGGCAATGCAGTCTTTAGGAGTAGTCGCGACGGGTTTTTCCAAAATGAGGTCGTATCCCCTTTCGAGACCCGCCAGCGCATGTGCGATATGCTGTTTGTCCTGAGTCGCCACAATCAGCACATCCGCCAATTTATCCTTTGAGAGCATTTCTTCCGCGCTTTTGAAGCAGCCTTCGGGAGGGATATGCAGGTCCTCCGCCGCCAGGCAAAGTTTTCTCTCGTCGATATCGGCAATAGCCGTCACTTTCATTCGTTCAGGATGAATTTTTTGATACTGCGCATAAGTATAGAAACCGCGCGGACCGAGCCCCGCAATCGCAACCGTCGTCATTTTTTCTCTCCTAAAAATTTAATGCTGTATTATTAAAGATTATCCGAAATATCATAGAACCGCAAAAATTTTCCGTCAAATCCCGAAGCTCTTTTTACAAATTCATTTTATCATCTTTCTTTCGGAGTGTAAATGCACAAAATTCTAATCAATCCGCACAATCGTCTATAAAAAATAATTTTTGTTCGTTTTTTCGGAAAAAAGTCTTGATTTTCTGTTTTTCGTCGGATATAATATCCGCATGAAACTAATTGTCGACGAAGAAAAACTTTACGAGCTCTTAAAAGATTTCCATCAGCTCACCAAATTGAAGGTATCTTTTTCCAAGGACTACGATACGCCCATTTTAGGGGTGCCGCATAATATCTGCGAACTTTGCTGCTATAAACAGAAGGATCGCGATTTTTACCTCCGATGCAAAGAAAGCGATAAAAAGGCGTATGCAATAGCCTCGCGAAGCGATGACACATATATTTATGAATGTCACTATCATTTGACGGAAGCCCTTCAACCGGTGGTCATTTACAGAAAGCACGTCGGTTATTTTCAGATAGGTCAGATGTTGGGCGACCGCGAAAAATTTATCCGCCTCAATGCCCCCGATTCCTATGAGTTTTCCCTGCTCGCCGAGTTAGCATCCCCCACTCCCGACACTCTGCGTTCTGCGGCGGCGATTTTGTCCTGCCTTGCAAAGTACACCGTAATCGACCGATATATCAGTCTGAGCGCTCAACAAAACCTGGACGTAGTCCTCGATTATATCGGCGAACACTATCGGGAACGCATTACCGTGTCCGATTTGTGCCGTATTTTTCATTACAGTCGTCCGTCGCTGTTCATGCATTTCAAAAATGAGCTCAATCAGGGAATTACTTCCTATATTAACGAGCTGCGTTTGGAAAAGAGCAAAACTCTTCTGCAAGAGAATCATTCCATAAAGGAAACTGCGGGACTCGTGGGCTTTGAGGACGCCAATTACTTTTCCCGAATCTTCAAGAAAAAGTACGGAATATCCCCTTCTGATTTCTCCAAGTCAAGATTACCCCTCCCCCCTCCGTCGATTATAAAAATGCCGTTTCTGTTCATTTCCTTTACTTCTCCGTCCTTATCGGGTTTTCTCATATCTCAAATTTATATCTGCATGTTTTCTTGTATTCGTTAAAATTCCCCTTAAAGAGATTCATTGACGAATGTCTCGGGAGGGGCCATGAATAAAGTAAAATCCCCCAAAGTGGGGATTTTCGTGAATATCGGCAGATTGCAGCACCACACAAGACCGACACTATCGCATGCAAGCCTTTTATTTCCTTTTCGAGTTATCTTTCTTGTTCCAATTTGATTTCGGCCATTTCTCAAACGGGTCATGCATTTGTGGGCTAAAATCAAAACTTCTGTCTCTTGATTTTCAATATATTTTTGTACGGCTTGCTTGTTTTTGACCCACCGTATTTATATAATATTCCTTATGTCAAAATCCGCGGTATCGGTGTACAAATTGCATATTCCTTATTAATTTGAAAGGTCGGAAAAGATTTCTCTTCTCCGACCGCGAATTTGCTGTTCTGATATATTTCAATCTCTTTCTTATCCCCAAGGATATTTACCTTGTACTAAACTGTATGTGTCAGTCATTGACAAATCCTTCTGTGTTTTTTATTGTGATTGGGCACCCCCATTTATTATAACACAGGAGAATTACTCTTGCTAAAACTTTTTTATAACCCCACTTCAAGTGGTGGTTAATTTCCCCTTAAACCTATATAATACGGTTTATCGAATGTTTATCGATAAACCGTATATTTTGATGTGGTCGATAAAAAGTGAACCTAGCCTCCTACCGTTATATTCCTTTTCCCTTGAGGCAAAGAAGCGTATATTTGGGGGACGAGAAAAGTCATCCAAGCAATTTTTTCGTTATTGCTCTCATCAGACGGTATGCTCCCTCCGTCCCGATTCGTGCGTCCCGAAGGGGAACCTGCAAATCGTATGAAATCCCCGTATATTCGACGGGTATTCCGCACCGAACTTGCCTACATACACTGTCGCAGGAAAGGACAATATCGTTACTGTCATGAAATTTTTCAATCACCTCGTCCAAAGCCAAATACGGAAATTTCCCGTTTTTATGCGTGCAATAACACTGCGGATTTAATCCGATTGTTTCTAGAAAGCCTTTTAATCCTTCCGCTCTGTCCGTATCTGTATAACATATGACGCCCCTTTCCTCCGCGCAGAGAATATTTGAAAACTGTAAAACGGCAAAATCATATATTTCGTCCCTTTCGCTATGAAACGTCTGTCCTAAAATATCGGATATTTCCCTTAAAGCGCTATCCTGCGCGTCTTTTCCGAGTGGATATATATATACATACGGCGTACCGAATTTTTCTTTTAGGTATTCCGCCGTACGTACGGCATATCGGGAGGTAACGATATTGATTTTTGCATTTCCGATATGCTTCCATGCCTCCACTCGTTCGTTTCGGGTGCTGTCGATATTTAATTTCAGGCCGAAAGAACTCTCTATCAGCTCGGAGAGATATATATGGTCGCACTGCGCCTGATAAGTCGCGTCTCCTCCCAGAAAATTGAATGCAGAATCGGAAAAGGACGTCTCTTTTCCGGCAAAACGAATCATAGAAAACAGAAAGGCTTCGCGCCCGCTGTAAAAATCGTCCGAGAGTTTTAACGGGAGCGTGAACATATTTACTCCCGATATGCGGGATATATCTTCGGCGTACGCTTTGAAATCGAAACCGAGCACGCTGCCGATAGAGGACGGCAAAAGCAGGATATTTTTATATCCGTCCCGAGCGGCTTCCTCCGCGGCAGTATACAAGCGGGAAAAATTGCCGAGCGCTATATCAACTTCCGTCAAGGGTACGGAATAAAACGCCGACTGTGCCCTTCCCGGAGCCAAACGCATAAGGTGCCCGTAATTATAAACGCCATGTCCGTTCGTGGAAAAATCGATAATCGCAAGGTCACGATACCGCGAAGCGAGATAAAACGCCTCCATTCGGGCGGAAGGAAATGCGGCATATTTGTTTAACGGCATAACGGAAGCGTCCTCCTCAATAAATAAAGCAATCTGTGAAATCCGTACAGCTCGGAAATCTCCTCCCCGCAATCGGATAAGTCGAGTACATCCTCACTCTCCCGCAAAATCCGCGCATTGTCGGGAGACAACACTATTTCCGTATCCTCTTTCAGCGCCTTACAACGAGCATAGGCGTCCCCGCAAAATCCGTCAAATAAGATACGGCGCACACGACCCCCGTATTTTTGTAAAAATAAAGCATATTCATACGCAAACGGAGCATGTATGTCCAGCCGCGGAAGCTCCTTCAATTTCTTCGTAATATCTTCCGCTTCTTCTATTTCCCGCTCTGTAATCCCCAAAAGATTACCGCGCGCGCGGTAAAAATCAAAATCGTGAAAATGTACGTCGTCAATCGTTTCCAAAGAATATCGCGCGGACAGATGCGAAAGAAGTTTCAAAAATTTCTCGGATTGAACGATATGCGTTTTCGCATTCAGTTTTTCTCTGATGTCCGCAAAACTGCGCTCCTCCCCTCCGTCTCTCCATACCTGTACTTTTTCAATCGGATTGGGCTTTATATCCTTCAACAGAACATAGTACAAATCCGACAGACAATCATAGGAAGATATTCCCGCGTAATCGGGAGCGGAAATACAAACGACGTTTTCAAATCTCGTCCCGATAAAGCTCTCTATATCGAGGTTCATGAGGCACGGAATACAGGTAAGAATACATACGATTCGATTTTCGGTGCGGGACATTTCTTCCAGAGCGCGTTCTATCCCGCTCAAATCGCCCAGGACGATTTCGGTATCCGTCAGCTGATAAGCCCAATTTTTTCTGCCTGCGGGAAATTCTATCTTTCGGGAATAAAAACAACATTCCCCTACTCCGATTACCAAAACATCTAACCCGCCTATGCCGACGATTTCCTCTAAAAGCACATCCATTGCACAATGTTCCGCGCAGGCAACCGAAGCCGAAGAAAAATAAGGTGTTTTTTTGAGTGTACGAGCGGTAACAGGTTCATTCATCGGCTATCTTCTCCGCAAAACGTAAATACAGGCGCGCCATTTCGCTTTCGGGAAATGCTTCCACGACCGTCTTGCGGCTCGCTTCCGCCTCCTGAACAATTTTATCGCGCGGAAAGACAAAAGCGACCTGCGTTTCCATTTCCTGCGCGGCTTTTGCTACGGTCTCGTCCTCTTTTTCTACGTTCTTTTTGTTCAGAATGAGTCCCTTTACGCGGGCATACCCCAAGCGTCCCTGATTCTTCACGGCGCGCACGATATTGTCCGCCGCATATAAAGACATCATCTCTCCCGAAGTTACCACGTAAAGCTCGTCGGCATAACCGTTTCGGATAGGCATGGCGAAGCCTCCGCATACTACGTCGCCCAAGACGTCGTACAAAACGAAATCGGGGCGATACTTCTCATAAACGGACAGGGAATCGAGCTGCTCGAATGCGGTAATGATTCCCCGCCCCGCACAGCCCGTGCCGGGAACGGGACCGCCCGCTTCCACTAAAAATACTCCGTCGCTCCCTTCTTTGACGAACTCCTTTTCGCTTTGCCCGCCGCCGCGACGCATCACGTCAAGCACCGTTTCGATGCGTTCTCCGCCGTTATGCAGGATAGTGGAATCCGATTTAGGGTCGCACCCTATCTGAAAAACGCGATATCCGAGCCGCGCGAGCGCCGCCGCGACATTGGAAACGGTCGTCGATTTTCCGATTCCCCCTTTCCCGTAAAAAGCAATTTTTTTCATCTTTGACCTACCTTCGGTTTCCGAAACATACGTCCGGCGCCATGGCGCCGAACGTATGTCGGATTTTTTATTTGAGTTATACGGAAAGCAATTTCTCTATATCTGCGTTTTGCGTAGAACCGACATGAGAAATAACTATATAATCGGGCTTCTGATAAGCATTGACTCCGCCCACCAGAATACACAGCTCACCGGAGCCGTTTACGCTCAGATAAAGATCCCCTTTGACTCCCAGCGCAAGGGCAAGTTTTTGCTCGTTTTCCTCGGAAAGTTTATAATAGCTGGTTGAGTCTTTCGCCTCTGCCAATGTAAGATCTTCCGCCGTCAGCTCTTTGAGAAATGCGAGAGAAGGTACAAGCTGTTCGAGAGTCGTCGCGGGAGCGCCGTCTACATACACCGTTCCGCCGATTTTGATACTGCCCTCTACGAGCCAGATTTCCTTGACCACGCCGTCAATCAGGATATAACCGCTTTCGCCGTCGAAATAATATTTTTCCGTTCTGATAAAGCTCGATTCGTCTCCAAACGCCGTCGAGGTATAATTATCTCCCATGCCTGCGAATATGTCCGCAATATCCTCCGCTGAAACGCGTCCCTTTGAAACGCTTTCGAGCCACTTTTCCACCTCTGCGGCAGAAGACTCCCCTACC